>JBHPCZ010000039.1:0-25596 GCA_042573625.1 Thermodesulfobacteriota bacterium | reverse complement strand
TGAACCACTCGGCAAACACAATAATGCTGCCTCATCATTCGCCCTTTTTTCACCCGGATTTAATTCGAGCGTCTGATGCGGTCATTGGAAAAGTCGGGTACAGTACGCTGGCGGAAGTTTATCATGCGGGCGTGCCTTTTGGATATATTCCCCATGCCGGATTTCGGGAATCTGCATTGCTTGAAGCGTTTATTAGTGACCATATGCAAGGGTTTCCGATTAGCGAGGAAGAATTGCAGAACGGAATTGGAGAGCACCGGCTGAAGAAATTGACGGCACTGCCGCGTATCAAAAGGAGCGGGCCTAACGGCGCAGACCAGATTGCCGAGTATGTCTATAGCAAGCTTGAATTCTAAATGAGCGCAAACATAATTAAGATAATCTTTTAAGGGCTCTAATTAACGGCGTTGATTTTCGCTCAATTAGGGTTGAGACTGGAAACATTCACATGAGAAAAAAAATAAAAGAAGTCATAATTCCAAAAGACAAAGCGGTATTCTGGCTTGGCAGGGATGGACAGTGGTACAACGAGCATGGTCGATTCAAACACAAGAAGATCATCGACTTCTTTCACACTTCAATACAAAAAGACAAGGATGGTTATTTTCTTTATCAGGCAACCGAAGACTATACTGAGAAGGTCTATTTTCATTATGAAGATACCGCTCTGTTCGTGTTTGACGTCATAACAAACAAAGATATCATTCTGGTGTTGAACACCCGGAAACAGGTAAAATTAAAACCCGGAAAACTGTTTATGAAAGAGGAAAGTCTTTACATGGAGGCTGGAGAAGAACGAATTAAGTTTGCCGAGCGAGGCCTGATGAAAATATCTGATTTAATCGAATCTGATGGCGATGCTTATTTCATCAGGGTAAAGAATAGAAGATATAGGATACAACAATTAAAAGAAGAAGGCTAAACTAACCCGGTTTTCTCACGGGATTGAGCGACTCAGGAACAAGGCCTTTCAGCCCGAAGACGTAGTCCTTTACTTCAAGGGCTGAATAACACAGTTCCTGTGTCGCTCAGGTTCGCCTTCGGTGAAGAATTTATTTTAAAATGGTTCAAATTCATAAAACCGCGTGTTTTTGATAGGGATTGCCCAGCCCCTGTATAATAATCTGAATTCAAAAGGGAAACTCTATATTATTAAAAGCAAAATGAATTCTTCATGAGAAATGCGGGCTAAACCTTGGTTCAGATCCTTGGGCAGAGTGTGCGGACTTCGCAAAATAACTGCAGCAGGGTAAAGGCAACCGCGTGTTTTTTCTTTACTGGTGATCCCCACAGCGGCCAGCGATGCATTGCCTTTAAGATCCGCTCCAGGTTTTGGTTGAAGAAGTAAGCCCGCTCGAACTCATCATAAGACTTGCCGCTTTTATAATCATAAGTCGGAAACCAGATGGGCACCCACCCTTCCACGCACTCGTCATGCGCCTCCCATGCATCCGCGGGATTCACACCGGGCGGTACGGTTTCCCAGTCGATTTCCGGTAGGGGAATGCTCGCGTCAAAAAACTCATTCAGCAGCGGATTCGGCTTTCTGCCCATTCCAATTCCTGTTGGTGGCGATGGTATTTATTGAGGTGATCAGAATTTCCATTGGGTTTATAAGACTATAGAGAGGAGCGGTTTTTGTGTCAAACAAAAAGGAGATGGAAGATCCGTGAAATTCCGGGTTTGAAAACTCCGGAGAGGTATTGCGAGAGCCTTTCTCAACACCCCGTTTCTCAGGATGCTGCAATCCATGAGAGAAAGCTTCAATTGTCATCGATCCTGTAAATTTAGGGTTGTGTTATTTTGCGGGTAAAAAATGCTTGACAATACATGTACAGCCTAATAGAAATACAGAGACCGACCGGTCTGTCTCTTTGGCAGAAAGGACATAAACCATGAATTTAAAGGAAAAAATAATCTATGAATCTTTAAAGCTCTTCTCTCTGAAAGGGTTTTTGAGCACCTCTATTCACGATATTTTAACATCTGCAGACACTTCAAAAGGCGGATTCTACAATCATTTCTCAAGTAAAGAAGACCTGTTTTTCCAGGTTCTGGATGAGGCGCGATACATCTGGCGAGAAAAGAATCTCTCCGGCCTGGATGAGATTGGGAGCCCTGTGGAAAAGATTCAACGATTTTTGAAAAACTTCAGAGACCTGTATCTTAAAGATGCTGAAAATTTTCCGGGCGGATGCATATTCATTACATTCGCCGTTGAGCTAAACGACCAGCGTCCTCATTTGGCCAGAGAGGTGGGTAAAGGGTTTATCGGACTGAAGCGCATGTTGAAACGGCTTTTGGATGAGGGCAAAGAACGGGGTGAATTGAACGGTGATGTGGGTACCAGAGACATCACTGAAATGCTTTTTGCAGGCATGCTGGGTGCAACGGTGATGTATGGACTGGACAAGTCGGCCGACAACCTTGACATATCGATCGACACGATGATCGACTATCTTGAAAAAATGAAACCGGCTCACTTTATACGTTAATATTTGAGGGTCATCTCCAAACAAACCCTTGAGCCCTTGACCCCTGGAATCCCTGGATCCTCTTCTCCAACTAAATTGGAGAAGAACCATATTTGAATCGCACTAACCTGTCAGTCTAAATCTAAGTTTTACTGACTATGGAAAGGAGGAACGCTAAAAATGATTGATTTCACTTTTACTGAAGAACAGGAAATGTTCAGAAAAGCGGCTCGCGAATTCGCGGAAACATCGGTGGCACCTAAAATTCCGGAAATGGAAGAAACCGGCAAGTTCAGCGAGGACTTGGTCAAGGCTCTGGGTGAAGCTGAGATGATGGCACTGACCATACCGGAAGAATACGGCGGTCTGGGTTTGGGTTATACGGTCCGTATGATTGCCGTGGAAGAAATCAGCAAGGTTTCCGTGGCCGTCGGCATGATGCTCCAGGTTTGTGCCTTGGGCATCGAACCCATTGTAAAATTCGGGACCGAGGAACAGAAAAAGAAGTATCTGCCGGCCATGGCCAAAGGTGAACGGATCGGGACAACCGCTGTCACCGAAGCGACAGGAGGCTCGGATCCTACGGGAATCCGCACCACGTACCGAAAAGAAGGAAACGAATATATTCTCAACGGTCGAAAATGCTTCATTACCAATTCTCATATTGGTGACACCATTACCGTTCTGGCCAAGGACGATGAAAACCCCAAGGCATTCTCGACCTTCGTTGTTGAAGGTGGAACAGAAGGATTCAAACCGACGCGCGAAGAGCATAAACTGGGGATGCGCGGCTGTAATACCGGTGAATTGGCATTTGAAAACTGCCGCGTTCCTGCAGAACATCTGATCGGAGAGGAAGGAAAGGGCATGCGCGTTGCCCTGTCTGCCATCGGGGATGTGGGCAGAGGCGGCATGGTCGGCTGCGCCCTGGGAGTACAGGCGGCCTGTCTGGAAGCATCGGTTAAATTTGCCAACGAAAGGATTCTTTACGGAAAACCGATCAGCAATTTGCAGACCATTCAAAACAAACTGGCGGACATGAAAATCGATTTGGAAGCGGGAATGTTACTGGCGTATCGCGCGTCGTCGATGCAGGATAAAGGGATGCGGTCGAGCAACGAATTCGCCGTGGCAAAATATTTTACAACAGAAGCCGCCCAGAGAGCGGCCAAAATGGCCGTCGACATCCATGGCGGCTATGGCTGCATGGAAGAATATGCGGTCACCCGGTATTTGCGTGATTCGTTCGTCCTCGGGCCCTCCGCGGGGACCTCAGACATCATGAAGGTTATCGTCGCCCGTTGGGTGCTTTCGTAAACCGCCAGTTCTAAAAGCGGAAAACTGCTGATTTTTTCCTTTGCCGCCCTCCCTGTCCAGTTAGATGCGAAGCATATTTAGCCGGGATCAATGGCAAAGTAAAAATGGTTCGTTCAGGCGTTTTCAACGTCTGCTGTGAATATTAAACGGCTGACCATTCCCGGCTTGTCCGGGTTCGGAATATAGGATTTATAGAATGTTCAAGATCGTCGTATGTGTCAAAGCGGTTCCGGATCCTAAAGAGGCACACAAAATAAAAATAGATCCGGCCACCAAAACCCTCACACGAACAGACGTTCCACTGGTATTGAATCTGCTCGATAAAAATGCCATGGAGTTGGCACTCCAGCTTAAAGCGCAGATGGACGCGCATATCACCGTACTCAGCATGGGCCCTCCGGCGGCAGGCAATATCGTCAAAGAATGCCTGGCACTGGGAGGCAACCAGGGTTTTTTACTTTCCGATAGGGCTTTTGGCGGTGCTGACGCTTATGCCACCGCCTATACGCTGGCCAAAGGAATAGAAAAAATCGGAACGTTTGACCTGATCGTCTGCGGAATGGCCAGCAGCGACGGCAGTACGGAATGGGTCGGACCGGAGATGGCCACTTTTCTGAAAATCCCAGTGGTCACAAGAGTCAATGAGATTGTCGAAACCGGCAAAGAATGGTGGAAGGTAAAGGCGAGCCTGGAAAACGGATATCGCCTGATGCAGGTCAAACTGCCGGCCGTCTTTACGGTTACCCGGGAGTTAAACACGCCGAAGTCACTTAGTTTTTCAGGAATTATCAAAGCCAGAAAAAAAGAAATTACAGAGTGGGATATTCATCAACTGGGGGTATCCGAAGAAGCAGTGGGGCAAAAAGGATCGCCGACAATTGTTTCTGACCTTGCCACTGTAGACGGTAAAAGGACCGTTGAACTCATTTCCGGCACCCGGGAAGAAAAAGCCGATCAGCTGGTCCAAAAACTGGCTGATGCCGGGGTAATATAAAAAACAGGATTATAGATCACAATGGAAAAACATCACGGACCGGTGTGGGTCATCGCTGAACAGATCGACTGCCGAATACTCCCTGTTTCTTTTCAGCTCGTCGGTCAGGCCCGGATACTGGCAGAACAGTTGAAAACATCCGTTGAAACCGTTCTCCTGGGAGATCAAATGGACGCGCAGGTCCACCAGCTGTTTGCGGCCGGTGCCGACAGGGTCTATCTGGGCAACGCTCCCGAACTGACCTATTATCAGCCGGAAATCTATACTGAAATAATCGTCAGGCTGGCAAAAGCGCACCGACCGGAAATCATACTGATCGGTTCTACTTCCGTGGGGACCGAGCTTTCCCCGCTGGTAGCAGCCAGGCTACATACCGGACTGACGGCGCATTGCATCGATCTGGAGCTTGATGACAAGAAAATTCTGGAGCAGAAAATACCTGCCTACGGCGGAATGATTTCGATTATCTGTCCGGAAAAACGACCCCAGATGGCCACCATCGCGTCGGGGGTTTTCCCTCAACCTGATCTGGATGAAAACAAGGCAGGAGAGATTGTTCCGCTCGAAATTCCGGGTGAAATCCCTCGCCGGATTCAAACCCTGGACATCGTCCGAGAAGAACCCGACGGCATACCGCTGGAGTCAGCCCCCATCATTGTTGCCGGTGGTGCGGGCGCCGGTGATCCTGAGGGATGGAAGATCATCGCCGATCTGTCGGAAACGTTAAGCGCTGCCCTGGGATCTACCCGACCGGCAGTCGATGAAGGCTGGATAGAACTGGAAACCATGATCGGGCAGAGCGGCAAAATGGTAAGCCCGGAACTCTACATCGGTGTCGGACTGTCGGGTGAATTGCAGCACATGGTCGGTATCGTCGGTGCGAAGGTGATGGTGGCCATAAATAACGACGCCAAAGCCCCGGTGTTCGAGCAGGTGGATTACGGCATCGTTGATGACTGCCGGGAGTTTGTCCCGGTTCTTATTGAAAAAATTAAGGACTATCAGGAAAAACTTGTAACCTGTTGATTCTGTTTCTCATAAACCCCTATGCGGTTGAAGGACAGATTCAACCCGACGGGTGTTCAGTGTGAGACCTTTGAAAAAGGCCTTCTTTCATTAATTTCTAATTATTGTTGCCGACCTTGGAAAACAAATCCTCTTCCTGTTCTATCAAACTGCTGACATCCAAAATTTGAATGAGCTCGTCACTCTCTTCTCGTTTTCCGATTCCGGAAACACACTCATTATCCATTGTGTAGGCTATTGTCGGCACTTTCTCGATGTTCGATTCCGACAATTTTTCCACTGTCTCAACCGAATCGACCGCCGCCGCCATCGCTTTTTCGCGCCACTCGATAATCAGTGCAATTTCACGGTGTGTTTCCCTGAGAAGGCTGCGGGCCTCCGAAAACAGGTTAATCATTTTAGCCAGATCGCCCTCCCTTGTCCGTTCGATCAGTGAAAAAGCCGAATCGAAATCTTCCTTTTCTTCCAGTTTTTTTACCTCATCGGCAATGGCATGAATCCGTTTATGAGGGTCATCAAATTTTCTTAAACAGCTTGCTAAAATGCTGTTGTCGGTTTTGAAGTTATCATACCAGATACCAAACTTGCATTGATGAGGATCCGTAGCGAGCTTAAATTCCCGGCGCTTTTTTACAGAGGATTCCAGTTCGACAAGCCAGTCCTTATGGTCCTGTTCGCGCTGATCCAAAAGTTCAATCAGATCGACAACTTCATTCAGGGATGATGTTATTCCCAAACGCATTCTCAGGTCGATAACCGGAATCACCTGATCCCGAAGGTTGATCACGCCCCTAATATAATGGGGGGTCTGCGGCAGTGAAACAATCTTGGGCATCGCTACCATTTCACGAACACAATCTGTGGAAACCGCAAATCTTTGATTCTGCAAGCGGAGAATAACCCATGGCATATCTGTAGAAAAATCAATCGTCATAAACCCTCCTTTTTCTCCAAATCATCAGAGAATGAAAGTGCAATATGTCTTCATTTTGTTTGCGTTCGTTCAGGGTTATATCAGCCCGGGATGCTGACTCAGTTCAAGTTCAAGCTCGTCCGTATCCGGGTAATTGTAACGAATAATGTTCTGGAGAGTTGAGTTGATAAGAACTCGCTTTTAAAAAGCGGATGTATCGGAAATTGCTGATTGTGTTTAGTACTCTGGCAAACCGCAACATATGGAAGCCTGTCCGTTACGGTGATAATTAAAACCCCGTACCACCGGCAAGACGGGTTGTCAATTGCTATTTTTCACACAACCTTGCCAAATTATGGCTCTCCCGCTCTCCCGGGGACAAGCTTTGGGCAAAGGTCTCCAGTTGATCTCGACGGTCTGTCTGCTACATGTATGTTTCGACCGGGTAGGCAGACGACTATGTGATATCCGTCCCTTATCACAATTATGTATTGCCAGATTGGGTTAAGCCTGCAATTTGAAATTGCATGAGCAAATTTTGATCAAAGTAATTTATGCGGGATAGGGGATTTTTCAGCATCAATTTTTATTGATGTACTCTGATACAATATTATTATATTTTTTATGTGTTTCTATTATAGATTCCAGTATGATTACAGAATCTTGAATATACTTGACCGCATCTTTTGCCATAATATGTTCCGACAAGGCGTATATTGAAGCCAAATCACTTTTAAACTTCTTTATAAGTTCTTTGTTTCTTCTAATGTTGCTTTGAAGAAATATTTTTTTATGTTCATCTTTTATCATTTTATAGAGTATGATTATATCTTTGTTGATCCAAATGGTTATTAAATTATTTCCGATATAGTTATCTATGTTTTCCAATAAATCTGATTCGACGGATCTGTTATTAAGGCTCAATTTTTCATATACCTCGACGAATTTTGGATAGTTTTCAATAAGCTTTGCGTGCTGGGTTCGCAGTTCCATATAAGTGTCCAGTGATAGTGCTGTAATTTTATTTTGCAGAGGCACTTTGGTTTCACAATAGATTGCCTTTGACGATATCGATAAGCTTAATAAAATAGCTACATAGAGTGTTTTCTTCATACCTCCCTCCTTTGCACCCGAGATAGAACCCATAAGACAATGATCAAAAGCTTTTAACATATGTCACCGGTGACAGTACCCTTCATTTCAAAGAAAGGTCCGGGTTAAGTCAATTTAAAAGGTGCATAATCAAAAGGAAAATAAGCGCTTTCAACCTCTCCCAAACGGTGCCCCAGAAGCATTGCCCGATCAGAGCAATTGAGCATCATGAGCATCAGCTCTCGCCCCCGCAAAAGCCCGAGGCTGCCGGCCGCTGCACTCACCTCGCTGAAACTTTGAACAGAATCACGCCTTACGGTTGGGCCGACAATGGCAACAGGGACCGTCTCGCCGGAATGGATCAGCGGTGATATGCTTGGTGTGGAATGATCAGCGGTAACAACGACCAGAATATCGTTCCGACACTCTACTGCATTGACCAGTTCATCCAGACCCTGGTCGAGTTTGGCAATGACCGCTGTTTTATATTCGGGATTTCCCGTATGCGCAGCCTCATCCGGTACTTTTGTGTGGACATGAATAAAGTCGTGTGAAGGATCGTCAAGTGCCCGGCGGATTCGGTCTCTCAAATCCCGGCCCGGATCGTCACTGTCTTTAACGCTAACAAATTCGAGTCTCAGTTCATGTGCCAGGCCGGCATAGACGGATACCGAAGCGATCAGCATGCCCTTGAGGCCCCAGCGTCGAGAGAACGGCGTTTGAGCAATTCGGCGTCCACATCGCTGGGTAGCCAGGAAGTTCGCTGATGACTTTTTCCTCTCGCGATTCGAAGTGTTTTTTTGAAGATCGATAAGTTTATTATGGCAATATGTGAGATATTGGTTTAACGCTTTCGCGGTTCGAGCTGCTTTTTCCGGTTCCGGATTGTTTGAAAGCGGCACAATTCGGCCCATGGCTTTTCCTTTAACAATAGGATCGGAGTCAGACACAAAAGGTGAAACCCGGCCACTCAACACCAGGATAGCGTCATTTCGGCGGGTCTGATGAAGCCGAAACCGGACATCTTTTGTTTCATAAGGAGAAATGGCGGAAAACAGTCGGCCGATGTCCTTCCCGCTCCCGCTAATGTCATCCCGTCCCAGTGTCAAGATCGGCACATGATCCTGCCACCTTATACCGGCAAGATGTGCCAAGCACAGAACATCATTGTCGTCAAATTCTACACCTTCCCCGACCGCCTCCAGAAGCCCCCTGCCGGGGAAATGGCTTATTTCGTAGCCAAAAAGGAGATAATGGGCGGTCTCACTGGGTAAACACTGCCCGGGGCGTGATGCGTGGAACAGGCCACTGCTTCCCAAGGAAGCCAGCCGGTCCAGATTCGGTGTCCGGGCCGCTTCAAGAGGGGTTCGAAAGTTCAGTTTTTCGTATGAACGATCGCCAAGGCCGTCTAATAGTATGAGGATAATCTTCATTGAATACCAGTCTCGGATACTTTAAATTCGGTTTTTAGAAAATATTGATTTTTATTCTATTTGTTTGGAGAAGAGGGTTCGAGGAGTCAAGGGTTCAAGTGTTTGCTCTGTAGCGATTTTATCAACGCTTTGAGCACTCCTTCAACTTCTTTGATATCATCCTTGAATCCTAAAATTTCTCAGCATTTCACTCGAACCTCTGGACCCTTGACCCCTTGAATCCTTTCAAAATCGTCAACTCTTCGTAAATGAGTCTAATGCAATAATTGTGTGTTCATGGTGTATCAATACAAGTGTCTGAGTTTAGATACTGTTTTTCCAGATAGGCATCAATGATCTTCTTTGTCCGGAGCAATCCGTCGACTTCCCTTATCTCTATGACCCACCATTTGCAGCCGATATTTTGCAGGATTTCTAAACGTTCTTTGATATCTTCTGACCGGACAGGGGGAATATGACCAACGCCGGGAATTTCCGTGTGATAGATATGAGCGTTAAAAACCCGGTCGGGATGCGGCGTGACGAAATCTTCCGCCGTGTAGAGCTGGCTGCGGACCGATTCACACGCATGGGCATGACCGATATCCAGCGTAACACCGGCGCCGGTTCTGCGAATCAGTTTTTCAAAAAGATTCGGCTTGCTGGTCCATCCCCAGGCCAGGTTTTCAAGGCAAACCTTTACCCCGCGGGCGGCACCGTATTGAACCAAATGTCTCAAATTGTCGATGGTTGCGTCCCAGGAAAGGACTTTAGTTGTCTCATGGCCCAGGCCGATGTGAATGGTGAGATATTTTCCATCGGCTTTGGATACAAGCTGTATGATTCGACGAAAAATCGATACAGCCGCCTTTACCTGGTCAGGATCATCATGGCCGAGATCAACTTTCATAAACGGGCAGTGATAACGAACCTCTAAAGGATCTATCGCTTCAAGGCGCTTCACCCATGCTGTTTCCTCAGCAGGCGTTTCCGGCAGTATGTCCAGTGCAAAAGACCAGTCAATACCGTCAAACCCGTTCTCAACGGCAAAACGTATTAATTTATCCATATCCGGAAACAGGTTGCACATGACCAGTTTGGGCTTATTTAACGCCTGATTTTCGTTAATATTCATAGGGAATCCTCTCAGCTTTTCATCGTCTATTGGCAAGTATCTGAGCAGCGATTTCTAGGTGATCCGGAATATGGCCTTCGACATAAGACGTAACAATCTTTTCTGTACATGGTCCGGCAAATTCATCGAGGAAACCTTTAACCTGAGAGGCCGAAATATTTAAGCGTTTACCCGATAAACGGTAGTTGCCGGACAGGATGCACTCGAGTTGCTCCTTTCCCTCAGGCCAGTTAAATCCCAAAAGGTCTTCAATAAGAAGTCCTTTGGAAATGTGACGAAGGGGAAACAGGAGTTGAATTTCGAACTTGTCTGCAAGCCTTATAAAAAAGTCGAGCGCCGCTGAAATCTGGTTGATTTTGATGACTCCGTCATGCTGTTCTCTCTCCCCTGATATAATCGGTACCTTTCCAAGATTGAGCGCGAGGGGTATACGAACGGCGTGTAAATAAAGATGACAGGCGACACAGGGCGTGTAAAACTTGTATGTCGATATCAGCTGACTCACAAAGCGTCCGTTCAGTGCCTTCCAAAATCCGGGAGAACCCAGAACCAGAAGTCTGTGGACACGCACCATCGGGAGGTTGCTTGCAAGCCGTTCGACCGCTTTTTCCACACTCGACCAGGGTCCATATTCAGTTCCGGTATACACATAGACAGGGAGGAGGTCTGTAAAGCTTTGCTCGTTGACGCTTTTTAT
This sequence comes from Thermodesulfobacteriota bacterium, assembly GCA_042573625.1. GTDB lineage: Bacteria > Desulfobacterota > Desulfobacteria > Desulfobacterales > UBA11574 > JBHPCZ01. The sequence continues at coordinate 14,536 of JBHPCZ010000039.1, read as the reverse complement.
GGCAGCGGCCACACTGTCCCGCCCGGCAATCTCAACAATTGCCAGTCCCGGCATTGCCCGGCACTCTTCTATCATCCGATCGGAAAGCAGCCATTCCGGAAAATCAATGACCATTTCGGGTTTGTCGGCAAAGAGTTCTATATAACGTTCATCTTTAGTCGCGTTGAAATGTTGCATGGGCATCGCCTTTACTGTATTGGACGGGTTTCGTCCCTTAATCCAATACTGCCAACCATACCCAATATCAATTCCTTAATCAATAACCGGCCCGTAAATATGTGTTCCATATTGGATGAGTGCAACCTTCAAACCACTTGACATGTCACCATGTGGCATTAGTTTTGTTCAGTGTGCCCTGGCGACACACACTCGGCTCAATGCCTAATGGCGGCCCATCGAGGCCGCCATTATAATATGTTAAGCGTCTTTTTTAATGCGGCAATGCATCCTTGAAATCGTCCGGGTGGTCACTGCATTTGTATTGCAAAAATGTTTGCTGTAAAATACATTCATACAAAAAACAGTTTTCCGGGAGTGAACGCGTTGCATTTGTTAAAATCCAATCGCAAAATATTGGCCGGGCTTCTTCTGGCTTTATTTTTTTCAGCCTTTGCTTTTCTCTGGTGTTTGTTCGGATGTGAAAAAGTCCCCCCGAGCACGACCCTCGAAGATGTTCTTAAAACCGGTGAACTTGCTGTAATCACACGTAATAATGCGCACTGCTATTATATCTACCGGGACCAGGCCATGGGTTTTGAGTATGACCTGGCAAAAGCGTTTGCGGATTATCTTGGCGTCAGATTGAAGGTTGTCATCGGGGAGAAATGGGAGGGAATGATTCCGGATTTAAATAACGGAACCGGCGCATTTATTGCCGCAAGTATGACCATCACCCCAAAACGGCAGAAACAAGCTGTTTTTTCAAATGGTTACAATGAAATACAGCAGCATATCATAATCCATCGGAGCAACCTGAGCGTGAAAGGTGTTGAAGATCTTGCCGGGAAGACCGTGCATGTTCGGCGGGGAACATCTTACCAGGAACGTCTTGAAGCACTTAGAAAGCAGGGATTCGATATCAAGGTAAAGCTTCACGTCGATATTCCCACACAAGAATTGATCCGTCAGGTGGCGGAGAAAGAGATCGAGATCACCATTGCAGACCGCAATATCGCTCTGCTTAACCGGCGGTATTATCCACAAATTGAAATTGGAGACCCGATCAACGAAAAGGAGTATTTGGGTTGGGTTGTCAAGCGAAATTCGCTCGATCTTCGGGATCGTATCAATACTTTTTTTGAAGAAATTAAAAAAAGTGGTGAATTTACAAGGATTTATAACAAATATTACAAAGATGTCGAGGCGTTCGATTATGTTGATATCCGAGCATATCACCGGCGGCTCGAAACAAGGCTCCCCAGATACAAGCAGATAATCATACAAGCGGCGAATCGGCACGATTTTGATTGGCGACTGGTCGCGGCTCAGATTTATCAGGAATCTCATTTCGATCCCAAGGCGAGAAGCCATGCCGGGGCTTTTGGACTCATGCAGCTCACACTTTCCACGGCCAGAAGCCTCGGTGTGAAAAATATACTGGACCCCACGCAAAATATCAGTGCCGGTGTTGAACACCTCAGCAATTTGTATGATCTTTTCGACGAAGCAGAAGGTTCGAACAGGCTTTTTTTAGCCCTTGCGGCTTACAATATTGGGCAGGGGCACATCCGGGATGCGCAAAACCTTGCCAGAAAAATGAATCTCGATCCCAACAAAGAGGCTTCCCTTTTAAAAACACTTCCCCTTTTAGAATATGGTAAATATTATAAAAAAACCAATTTCGGATACGCCCGCGGAACAGAGGCGATACAGTATATTAAACGAATTATGATCTATTATGATATTCTGAAACAACAGGGTATTGAATATACAAGCATCCCTTCCCGCCAATACACCCTTTAAAGTAAACGAATTTCCTCACACGTTGGGGGGGCATCAGGAAGGCCTCACAATGGGGGCATCACCCTCGGCCTTAAGGACATTCGCTATTTTACGGTTACCGAATATCCAATGTCCAACAAGGAATATCGAATGATGAAGTGGTTTTTCTCTGCTTTTCGCTGCAATACAACGGAATGAAATTTCACGGAAAATCCAACTAGAGAGAAAATATGATGCTTTCCTTCGACATTCAATATTCATTATTCGTTATTGAACACACCGATGGCGTTATAGCGCTTTTGTTGGAGCACGCCAGAATTGAACCGCTCCTGGGCTTCCGCCAAGGACAGAGGGTTTGGGGCACAACTAAAACATTCGATGTTCTCCCACAAACGGATTATACTGTTTTTCCCTGCCGATGGTGGTCTCCGGACCATGTCCGTTGAGAACCCTTACATCATCCCCCAGCGGGAAAAGCTTTCCCTGTATGCTGGATATTAAAGTGTCATAATCTCCACCGGGAAAATCGGTGCGTCCGATGGAACCGGCAAAGAGGGTGTCGCCCACAAAAACAATTCCGTCGGAATAGAGAGAAATACCGCCCGGCGTGTGTCCGGGGGTATGAATGACTTTTAAGCCAACCTCTCCAAAGGAAACGGTTTCCCCTTCTTCTATGGTTTGATCACAGGATGGTGAGTCTTCAACTGAAATGCCGAAGAACGCGGCGTTTTGCGAAAGTTTGCCCAGCATGGGCGCGTCTAAAGGGTGGATAAGAATATCGGCGTTGGTGGCATTTTTCAAATCCGCGTTTCCGCTGACATGGTCAAAATGACCGTGGGTGTTAATAATATACTTTACGGTGAGTTCGGATGCGGCAATCGCTGACAAAATTCTCTCTGCGTCTCCTCCGGGATCAATGACGACCGTTTCTTTTGTTTTTTTACACCCGACGATAAAACAGTTTGCCATCAGCGGTCCGACAGCTATTTCTTTAATTATCAATTCAACCTCCATTTTGTTATTCAATTTTGGAACCGTTCCGTTCAAGTTTTAGACCTGTTCGCTTTCGCTATTTACAGCGCGAGACCTTTGCAAAACGCCCCCTTTCGCCTCAATTTCTGTGCCTGCCCTGTGGAATGCAAAGCCTATTCCTCTGGGGTCAGATTCAAATTTTAATCCCCGAAATGCACAACGTATTCCCGCGGTTAAAATTTTCATCTTCCTTGAACTTGAACGAAATTGAACATTTTTCAAAGGTCTCAGTGCGTTTTTCGATGAGTTTAAGTTTTTTTAGCAAACATCTAAAAACTCGCCCCGCCGAGGCGGGGCGATTGTCGAGATCTTAATCTCGATGCTTCAAAAAATTGCTGCTGTAGTTTGGTTAAACGAAAATGGTCATCAGGCGAACGTTACGGATCAACGGCCGCGGCTCTCTTTTTTGCCTGTTCAATCAGCTCAACCAGGCTGACGACTTTGGGTTTGGGTTTTGTATCGACAAGCCGGACAAAAGCAGCCTCATCCAGGTTGCTTTTCAGATAGCCGACCACATCAAAATATTCCCACCAGCAGTCAAATGTCTTCCAGCAGGCCAGGCCGTCATCACCACATGTTCTGCAGTAATAAAAGGATACAGATCCGCCCAGCCTGGGACATCTTCGCTCAAGGTGATCATTACTTTTGTCCATTAATTAGTGCCCATCCATGACGTTGGGATGAAACGATTGAGTGTCCAATTTAGAAATGAGTAATTATTGCGTCGCGCAAGGCCGCACAAGGGTTTGCTGTGAGGCGTACATAGAGTACGCCTCAGCCGAAAATCCGAGGAGAACGCCGCGCGGCGAAAAAAGAGCCATTTATGGATGGACACTAATTAGCGACTCTTAAGGAGCTGGGGCTTGGGAAAATTTTCAAATACCTTTTCCGACTCCTGAATCTCTTCGTCGGACAGAACATAATTAACCAGCTCTCCGGAGAAGAATTTGTCGTAAGCCATCAGGTCAATCAGCCCATGTCCGCTCCAGTTAAAAAGGATGACCTTTTCTTTGCCTTCTTCTTTAGCCTTTTTTGCTTCCGCCACTACCGATGCCAACGCATGGTTCGTTTCCGGGGCGGAAATCATCCCTTCGGTTCTTGCAAAGGCCACCCCGGCTTCAAATGCATCCATCTGAGTGACGGATTTTGCTTCAATGATCCCCTCGGCAACGAGTTGGCTGACAGCAGGAGACATCCCGTGATATCGGAGTCCGCCGGCATGAAACGGCGGCGGCACAAAGGCATGCCCCAAACTGTACATAGGAAGAAGCGGCGTATATCTTTGAGTGTCACCATGATCGTAGACAAAGGGTGCCCGTGTCAGCGTTGGACAGGCAGCCGGTTCAACAGGGTAAATGTCGATTTCCTTTCCGTTGATTTTGTCATGAACAAAGGGGAAGGCAAGGCCGGCGAAATTGCTTCCGCCGCCGGCGCATCCGATGACGATGTCGGGATATTCTCCGATTTTTTCCATTTGTTTTTTAGCTTCAAGGCCGATAATCGTCTGGTGGAGCAGCACGTGATTCAAAACGCTTCCCAATGAATAGCGCGTTTTACCGGATTCGTCGGTGACCGCGGCCTCTATGGCTTCACTGATCGCTATGCCGAGGCTGCCCGGCGTATCGGGATCCTTTGCAAGGGCATCTTGTCCGGCTTTGGTCTCTGTGCTGGGGCTGGGCACACATTTTGCCCCCCATGCCTCCATCATCGATTTGCGGTAAGGTTTCTGGTCGAAACTGACCCTGACCATATAAACCTTGCATTCTACACCAAATTGAGAACACGCAAAAGCAAGCGCACTTCCCCACTGACCTGCACCGGTTTCCGTGGTCAACCTTTCAATCCCGAAAACTTTGTTGTAATAGGCCTGTGGTACGGCTGTGTTGGGCTTGTGGCTGCCTGGAGGGCTTACCCCTTCGTTTTTGAAGTAGATTCTTGCCGGGGTGTCCAGGAGTTTTTCAAGGGAATGCGCCCGGACCAGGGGGGATGGACGCCAGATAGTTAAAACATCCAGTACCTCCTCCGGGATATCGATCCATCGCTCAGAACTGACTTCCTGTTCGATCAGATTCATCGGAAAAACCGGGGCAAGCATTTCGGGGCCCACCGGGTTTCCATCCGGTCCGAGCGGAGGGTTCATTTTGATATCTGCCAGAATATTGTACCATTGTCTGGGCATCTCCTCTTCTGATAAAAAAACCTTTCTGACCGCCATAAAATCCTCCTTGTTTGTTATTTAGGTTGTTCTTAACCCGAATATTTCATGGAAATTTTTAAGCAAATTTATTCTTTAGCGCGAGTCTCTTTTTCTTTCAGCGCCATCCGGATGCCGTCAAGGATGCCGTTTATGAAAGCACCGGATTCTTCGGTTCCAAATTTCTTTCCGATATCGATGGCTTCGTTTATGGTTACCTTGGATGGAATATCGTTGCAGTACATCAGTTCATAAACCGCGATTCTGAGGATGTTCCGGTCTACACCGGACATGCGGCTGAGCTTCCAGTTGTCGGAATAGCGTTCGATTACCGCGTCAATTTCAGGTCCGGTTTCCATGACACCTTCTACCAGCTCGAGAAAGAATGGGAGCACCTTTTTTGAGGGGGTAAAGTGATTACAGAAGTGTTCAAGCATCTCTTTCGAATCGTTCTGACTCGATTCCATAGAAAAAAGAGCCTGCATGGCAAGCTCTCGTGATCTTCGACGGTTTCCCATGATTAAGCCTGATCGACAACCTCAATCAAGTTTACCATTTCAATGGCCGTCACCGCCGCACTCCACCCTTTATTTCCGGCTTTGCTTCCGGCACGTTCAATGGCCTGCTCAATGGTATCGGTTGTTACAATCCCAAAGATGACCGGAATTTCAGACTCCAGGCCGACCATGGCGATCCCTTTGGACACCTCGGCGCTCACATAATCAAAATGCGGTGTTGCGCCACGAATCACGGCACCCAGACAGATGACAGCATGGTATCGGCCCTTTTGGGCCATTTTTTTTGCCATCAACGGAATTTCAAAGGCGCCCGGCACTTTTACGATGTCGATATCATCGTCCCGGGTACCGGATCGTACCAATGCATCAACAGCGCCGCCAACCAGTCTGTCGGTGATAAAGTCATTAAAACGGCTGACCACCAGCGCGAATTTCTTGCCTTCTGCAAGCAGCTTCCCTTCAATCAACTTTGGCATTTATCTTCCTCCTCTGATAAAACCAGACCAACGGCGGTCCGAACATTTTTGATGGAATATCATGTTGTTTCGGGCGAAAACGAATTTACGGGACTGCGTCAATGTTCAACATGTGCCCCATCTTTAGCTTCTTGCACTCAAGATACAATCTGTTGTGCTCGTTCGGCGTTGTTTCTGTCGGTACCTGTTCCTCAATGCTGAGCCCATAGCCTTCAAGCCCGACCATCTTTTTGGGGTTATTGGTAATCAGCCGCATCTTTTTTACGCCGATGTCGACGAGGATCTGGGCACCAATGCCGTAATTCCTTAAATCCGGTTTGAATCCGAGCTCTTCGTTGGCTTCAACCGTATCCAACCCCTGATCTTGCAATGCATAGGCTTTCAATTTGTTGACCAGCCCGATCCCCCGCCCTTCCTGACGGATGTAAAGAAGGACCCCGCACCCTTCTCGATCAATCAGCTCCATTGCATTCTGAAGCTGCAATCCGCAATCGCAGCGCAGCGAACCGAAAATATCCCCGGTCAGGCATTCTGAATGGACTCGAACCAGGACCGGCTTGTTCGAATCGATTTCTCCTTTTACCATGGCAATGTGCAATAAGTCGTCCACCAGATTTTCATACACAACGGCTTTAAACTCACCGGCAAAAGCGGTGGGGATGATTGTATCTGCGGCTCTTCGTACAAAACTTTCAGTTCGCATCCGGTATTCAATGAGGTCTGCAATGGTACATATCCCGATACCGTGCTTTTTGCTGAATTCCTCCAGTGCCGGCATTCTTGCCATCGAACCGTCTTCATCCATTATTTCGCAAATCACACCGGCAGGTTTTAAACCGGCAAGACGTGCCAGATCCACGGATCCTTCGGTTTGCCCCGCGCGGACGATCACCCCCCCGTCCCTGGCCCTTAAAGGAAAAATGTGGCCCGGTCGAACCAGGTCACCCGGTTTGGCCTTGTCAGCGATGGCTGTGTGGATAGTGGTGGCGCGGTCTGCTGCGGAAATACCGGTTGTTACGCCGCATCTCGACTCTATAGACACGGTAAAACCCGTCTGAAATCGCGATGTGTTGTTGCCGACCATCATCGGAAGGTCTAAAGAATCAATCTTTTCACCGGTCATGGAGAGGCAGATGAGGCCTCGCCCGTATTTTGCCATGAAATTGACGGCATCCGGTGTAATGGCTTCAGCGGCCATGGTAAGGTCGCCCTCATTTTCACGATCTTCGTCATCAACCAGGATGACCATGCGTTTGGCTCTTATTTCTTTAATTGCATCTTCAATGGATAAAATTGGCATTCTTATATAGGATCTCCTGTTATTTTTATCACCTAAACTATGACCTGTTTCACAAAAGTCAAAAGTAAATTATATATCATGAAATTCCAAAAACTTAAATCTTTAATACCGGAACTACAGAAAACCGGCTTTTTCCAGAAATTGCTTGTCTATGGATGAAGGGGTAATTTTTTTGCCGTTTTCCGCGCTCTCCTTTTGCGTAAGAAAGCGCTCGACGTACTTTCCGATCATGTCTGCTTCAATATTGACAGAATCGCCAATCCGCTTGAAACCCATGGTTGTGAGCTTTGCGGTGTGCGGAATAATGCTCACATCAAAACTGCTTCGATCACAATTATTAATGGTAAGGCTGATACCGTCCACGGCAACCGAACCTTTCTTTATCATGTAGCGCGAAAGCGGTTCAGACACGCCGAAGGTAATAATAATTGCATTTCCGGCCTGTTTTTTCTCCTTTATGGTCCCCAGGCCGTCGATATGCCCTGAAACAAGGTGGCCGTCCAGGCGATCAGAAAGACGAAGGGAACGTTCGAGATTTACCCGATCTCCGATTTTTGTGTTGCCGAAAGTTGTCTTTTCAAGGGTCTCCGGTGAGAGATCGGCCTTAAAACGCCTTCCGTCAATTGCCACAACAGTTAAACAGGCACCGCTAACCGAGATGCTGTCTCCGATTTTTGTCTGATTAAGATCGAATTCAGCTTCCAGGGCTAAGCGCCTGCCCTGGCCCGTCGGGGACATCTCTTTAATTATGCCAAAACCTTCTATAATTCCGGTAAACATGAGTATAAACCGTAACGTATTATATTATCGATCGCCTATTGGTCGTCACTTTCTGTTTTATCGATATATCCTTCAATCATAACATCATCGTCGAACCGTCTCACCCGGACATCTTTGACAGGGATGCTGTCCTTCATGATTTCAGGGCCCTTACCCCTGCATATCGGTACGCCGTCGTCTCCACCTAAAATCTTTGGCGCGTAGAAAAAGATTATTTTGTCAACGATTCCTGCGGAAAGGGCCGAGGCAATCACATGGCTTCCGCCTTCTATAAGGAGGCTGCTTATACCTAAAGCCCCCAAACGATCCATCAGGGGGTCGAGCTCGATCAGACCGTCTTTCACCGAAGATTCGACAACTCTGGAACCCCGCTTTTCGATTCTGTCTTTTTTGTCCGCTGATACGGAATTGCCGGTGATGACGATCGTATCAGAATCAGAAAAAAGCTGCAATACCTTAGCATCTTCAGGGATTGAAAGGCGGGTATCGAGGATAATTCTTGTCGGATCCAGGCCGTTGATTTTCACCGGGTCATCCGGCAGGCGGGTTGTTAGTTTGGGGTCATCATTTTTTACGGTATTGATACCGACCATAATCGCATCCACGGCATGGCGAAGTCTGTGAACAAACGCCCGCGATGCTTCGCCTGAAATCCATTTGGAATCTCCTGTCCGTGTCGCAATTCGACCATCCAGTGTCGCGGCGCATTTTAGAATTACGAAGGGGCGCTTTGTTCTGATATATTTTATAAAGACCTCATTTAAGTTTTCGGCCTGCGCTTCGCAAATTCCCACAGTCACCTCTATGCCCCGGCTTTTTAAAACATCGATACCGCCTCCCCGGACATCAGGGTTGGGATCAACCATTGCCACAACAACCCGGCGGATGCCGGTTTCGATAATTTTATCGGTACAGGGGGGGGTTTTCCCGGTATGGTTGCAGGGTTCGAGGGTGACGTAAAGGGTGGCATTGTTTGCAGAGAGCCCCGCATCATTCAGGGCATTGACTTCGGCATGCGCTGACCCCGCGGTTTTGTGGAATCCTTTTCCGACAATCTTGCCCGCTTTAACAACAACGGCACCGACCATCGGATTGGGAGACGTGAATCCCTGACCTTTGATGGCAAGGTCAAGTGCTTTTTTCATGAAATACTGATCGTCCATTGTTATGCATGTGTTTTATCCGCCCCCCAGTGTGATTGCACGATAAAGACGCGGATTGTTCATGTGTCAAAAATAATTAAAAAACATCAAGGCCCCTCAATTAATTAATATCATTATATTAGTTGTTCAATTTAATCAAGCTTAGACAAAATCTTCATGAGGAGTTCGGGGAAAGACGAAAGCATCGCATCCCGGGAGGCATGAATGAGGTCCTCAAAAGGCGGACTTTCAATATCAGATTGAATTCAGCGAATCAGGAAATCAGGGCCTACTGCTTGTCCCGAAGACTTTTCACTTCGGTAGTAAAATCATTGACATCTTTGAATTCCCTGTAAACCGACGCAAATCTGACATATGCGATATCGTCTAGTTTATAGAGTTTTGCCATAATCTTTTCACCGAGTGTTGACGAAGGAATCTCTTTAGCCCCCATTTCCCTAAGATCGCGCTCCAGTTCATCGATAAATTCTTCGATAACATCCATACTGATATCGCGCTTCTGGCAGGCTTTTTTAATACCCGATCGAACTTTATCGGTACTGAAAACTTCTCGGCGACCGTCCTTTTTGATAATCATTATGGGGATATCTTCGATGTGCTCGTAAGTCGTAAATCTCCTGCTGCAAACAATGCATTCTCTGCGCCTTCGAATCGTATCTGCATCCTTGCTCAATCGAGAGTCGATGACCTTATTGTCAACTACGCCACAGAATGGACATTTCATAAGTCTCCCCCTTGGTCACGGGCATCGAGTTGTATAACCTCGACATCCGCCTCTTTAAACATTCCTCTGGACATGGAATCGTCATACCCGGACTGATAATAGATTTTAATTATACCGGCATTGATAATCATTTTGGCGCATATGGAACATGGCAGGTTTGTACAGAAAAGCGTTGCACCTTTTATGGAAACACCATGATATGCGGCCTGAATAATGGCATTTTGCTCAGCATGGATGCCCCGACACAATTCATGCCTTTCACCTGATGCCACATTTAAATCCTCACGTAAACATCCAATGTCAATGCAGTGGCTGACACCTGTCGGCGCGCCATTATAACCGGTCGACAGAATCCGTTTATCTTTTACAATCACGGCGCCAACACCCCGTCGCTTACATGTGGAGCGTTTTGCAACAAGATTGGTAATATCCATAAAATAGCGTTCCCATGAAGGGCGACCACCTTTCCCAGACATTCTCTTATTCCGCCTCTGTATCTAAATTGTGATAAAGTGGAAAAGCCTCGGCAATCTCTCGAACTTTCATCTTCGTATTCTTAATAACCCCTTCGTTATCGGGATTTTTCAGAACATCGACAAGGAGTTTCGCGATGCTTGCCATCTCCGGTTCCTTCATACCCCTTGTGGTAATAGCCGGTGTTCCGATTCGTATGCCGCTTGTCACGGCAGGGCTTTGTGTTTCAAAAGGGATCGAATTTTTATTGACGGTGATATCGGCACGGCCAAGTGCTTCCTCGGCATCCTTTCCGGTAATGTTTAGATCTCGCAGATTGAGTAACATCATGTGGTTATCCGTTCCGTCCGAAACCAGTTTAATACCAGATTCCATCAAATGTGTTGCCAGCGTTTTGGCGTTGTTAACAATATCCACCTGATACGCCTTAAAGGATTCCGCCAGCGCTTCCTTGAAAGCAACGGCTTTTGCGGCAATGACATGCATGAGCGGTCCTCCCTGTATACCGGGAAACACCTGCTTGTTCAAGCGGATACCGTAGTCCGACTTTGCTAAAATTAAGCCACCGCGGGGCCCTCTCAGGGTTTTGTGGGTTGTAGAAGTTACAACATGCGCATATGGTATTGGCGAAGGGTGAACCCCTGCTGCCACCAGACCGGCGATATGGGCCATATCGACCATTAATAACGCGCCCACTGATTCTGCAATTCTATCAAATGATTCAAAATCGATAATACGCGGATAGGCACTCGCGCCGGCAACGATCATTTTCGGCCGATGCGCTTCGGCAATACGGGCAACATTTTCATAGTCAATGGTGCCGGTATCTTTTCTTACACCGTAGTGGACAAAATTATAAAGGTTCCCCGAGAAGCTTGCCGGACTTCCATGGGTGAGGTGCCCGCCATGGGAAAGGTCCATCCCGAGAATAACATCTCCAGGATTTAATAAAGCAAAATATACGGCCATGTTGGCCTGGGAGCCTGAATGGGGCTGAACATTAGCATAATCAGCGTTAAAAAGCCTTTTTGCCCGGCTTACGGCCAGTTTTTCGGCAACATCGACATATTCACACCCGCCATAATAGCGCTTGTCCGGATAGCCTTCGGCATATTTGTTGGTCATGAGGCTTCCCTGAGCCGCCATAACTGCCGGGCTTGCAATATTCTCCGAAGCAATAAGTTCCAGGGTGTTTTGCTGTCTGTCAAATTCCCTTGAGATGGCCTTTGCAATGTCGGGATCTACTTTTTCAATAATTTTTAAATTTCGGCGCATTCTCCCAACCGGTCGAATTTTTCAATTCTTGATTGATGCCGTCCGTTATCGAACGGCGTTTCAAGCCAGGCTTTAACCAGTTCCAGTGCAAGGCCCTCTCCGGTAACACGGCCCCCTAGAACCAGAACATTGGAATTGTTGTGGCGACGGCTCATGATGGCCGAGAAGAGATCGGTACAGAGCGCAGCCCTGACGCGTGGAAATCGATTGGCGACCATGGACATGCCGATGCCGGTGCCGCAAATGAGTATCCCTCGCTCAAACGTGCCCGCTGAGACCTTTGATGCGACCTTGATTCCAAAATCCGAATAATCGACGGAATCTTCGCTATGGGTACCGGCATCCTCAACCGAAATTCCCTTTTCGACCAGATATGCCTTGATCTTTTCTTTTAAAGGATACGCAGCATGATCGCAACCTATTATAATCGGTGTTTTGTTTTCAGTCATGATTTAATCACTGTTCCCGGGTTTGTTAAGTCACTGATACTTTTTCAGTATCAGAGATGCGTTGGTACCGCCGAAGCCGAAGGAGTTGCTCATGGCAATTGTCACATCCGCCTTTCGGGCCGTGTGCGGAACATAATCAAGATCACACGCTTCGTCGGGATAATCAAGGTTGATGGTCGGTGGAATTATGCTATTGTGAATCGTAAGTGCCGTAAAAACGGTCTCGATTCCGCCGGCGCCGCCGAGCAGATGGCCGGTCATCGATTTGGTCGAACTGATCGGAATCAACGGTGCTTTTTCCTTGAATACGCGCTTTATGGCCGCTGTTTCCAAAGCGTCATTCAGATCTGTGGAGGTGCCGTGAGCGTTTATGTAGTCAACATCCTTGTAACTGATCCCGGCATCCTCAACGGCTGCGGCCATGCACCGTGCCGCGCCGTCACCGTCCGGAGACGGTGCGGACATGTGGAAGGCATCCCCGCTCATGCCGTAACCAATGAGTTCGGCATAAATACGGGCGCCCCTTTCAAGCGCCCCCTCCAGGGTTTCGAGAATCATAATACCGGATCCTTCACCCACTACAAAGCCGTCCCGATCACGATCAAACGGACGGGATGCCTTTTCAGGCTCATCATTACGGGTGGAAAGCGCTCTCATGGCACCGAAGCCGGCGATACACAACGGCGTGATCACGGATTCCACACCTCCGGTGACCATGGCATCCGCGGCGCCCCTCTTAATAATTTTAAACGCATCTCCCACCGCATGGGTACCTGCCGCACATGCCGTTGCCACGGAAATATTGGGCCCCTTGGCACCCAAATGAATAGATACAATTCCCGGTGCCATGTTTCCGATCATCATGGGGACCAAAAAGGGACTCACCCGTCTCGGGCCGCGCTGACCCAGAATCCGGTTGTTCTGCTCTATCATGTCGAGTCCGCCCAGGCCACACCCGGTGAGAACACCGACCCGATTCTCATTGGAAGCGTCGATCACCAGACCCGAGTCTTCCAGCGCCATTTTGCCTGCCGCCACCGCATACGAAATAAAAATCTGCATTCGCTTTGCTTCTTTTCGGGGCAGAAAATCCTCAGGGCGAAAATCCTTTACCTCCCCGGCAATCCGTGTGTCAAAACCGGAAGTGTCGAACCGGGTTATCTCGGCAATACCAGATTTGCCGGCACACAGGGCCGCCCAGGTCTCTTCAACACCAATACCCAGACACGTTACCAGCCCAAGGCCTGTTATGACAACACGCCTGTCCAAAAAAACCTCCTTTGAATTTTCAGGATTTGCTCGCCAAATCCGTTTCTTAAAATGTTTTTACATAATTCAGAACATCTTTAACCGTTATCAGTTTCTCTGCTTGTTCATCGGAAATTTCAATGTCGAACTCTTCTTCCATCGACATGATCAACTCCACAAGATCGAGTGAATCCGCACCCAGGTCATCGACAAAGGATGCATCTGGCACTACTTCATCCAGATCAACACTCAGCTTTTCTGCAACGATTTTTTTGATCTTATCCTCAATGGACATTTAACCTACCTCCTTTTACATGTACATTCCACCATTTACGTGAATTATCTGACCGGTGATGTATGACGCGTGTTCAGACGCCAGAAAAAAGACAACGCCTGCCACATCTTCCGGTTGACCTGCGCGGCCCAACGGGACTTGCTCCAGCATTGCATCTTTTGCTTTTTCCTGAAGCGACGCAGTCATGTCTGTTTCTATATAACCCGGAGCAACGGCATTGACCGTAATATTTCGCGATGCCAGCTCCTGGGCAACGGATTTTGTAAACCCGATGATTCCTGCCTTTGATGCCACGTAATTTGCCTGCCCCGGGTTTCCCGCTGCCCCCACAACAGACGTTATGTTAACAATACGGCCATATCGCTGCTTCATCATTGTTTTTGCGGCAATCTTTGTGCAAAAAAAGGCGCCCTTTAGATTGATATCCATGACACTGTTCCAGTCTTTTTCTTTCATTCGGACCAAAAGGCCGTCTTTGGTAATACCGGCATTGTTTACAAGGACGTCAATCCGGCCTGTCTCGTCGACAACCTGCTTGAAAAAGCCTGAAACCTCTTCCTCTGATGCAACATCGACGCGGATGCCGGATGACCGGCCGCCGAATTCGGTGATACGCTGCTGTGTCTCAGCGGCTGCTTCGCTTGCGGAAGAATAATTGAAATAGATA
>JBHPCZ010000038.1:0-25651 GCA_042573625.1 Thermodesulfobacteriota bacterium | reverse complement strand
TGATACCGGTTTGTGCTGTCGTCACTGTCTTCAGGGACCTTGCCGGATTGATCCGTTCGGGGAAGGTCCGGAGGCCGGCATCTGCGGTGCCACCGCGGATGTCATGGTGGCCCGGGGTCTGGACCGGGCCATTGCCGCGGGCACGGCAGCACATTCCGGTCATGCCAAGCACTTGGCGCACACCCTGAAGAAGATGGCCAAGGGTGAGCTCAAGGATTACTCGGTGAAGGATGGAGATAAACTCCGGGCCGTTGCCACCCGAATGAGCATCCCGGTGGAAGGTCGGCCCGACAATGAAATCGCACTGGACCTGGCCAACGCGGCGCTGGCCGATTTTCACGAAAAGGAAACACCGGTCATGTGGGCGGCGACTACGGTAACGCCGGGACGTGTCAAAGTGCTGTCGGATCTGGGTTTGGTGCCCAAGGGCATCGACCACGAAATATCGGAAATCATGCACCGGACACTCTACGGAGTGGATGCCGATGCCGTCAATCTGCTGTTGGCCGGACTTCGCTGCGGTGTGGCCGACCTGGCCGGTTGCTACATGGGGACGGACTTGTCTGACATTCTCTTCGGAACCCCCGGACCGGTGGTCACCGAGGCCAACATGGGAACGCTCAAAGCAGATGCGGTAAATATTGCCCTTCATGGTCACAATCCGGTGTTATCCGATGTGATGGTCGGGGTGGCCAAAGACATGGAAGCGGCGGCGACAGCTGCAGGCGCTACAGGGGTCAACCTGGTTGGTATCTGTTGTACCGGCAATGAAGTGTTGATGCGGCACGGTGTTCCGGCCTGCACCCACTCAGTGAGTCAGGAAATGGCGATTATGACCGGGGCGCTGGATGCCATGGTGGTGGATTATCAGTGTATTATGCCCGCGGTGGTTACCGTGGCCGAGTGCATGGGGACATCCATTGTTACCACCATGGACATTTGCAAGATTTCCGGCGCCACTCATGTTGAATTTGATGAAGCGGCGGCATCGGAAAAGGCAAAAGAAGCCATTGATATTGCCATTAAAAATTTTTCCCGCCGGGCAAAGAAGCCGGTGGATATTCCGAATATCAAAACGCCGGTTGTGGCCGGATTTTCAGTAGAAGCCATCGTGGCGGCGTTGGCCAAGGTGGATGCTGAAGATCCCCTGAAACCGGTGGTTGACAATATTAAGGCCGGCAACATCAGAGGAGTATGCCTTTTCGCCGGATGCAATAACGTCAAGGTGCCCCAGGATCGTAACTTTACGACCATCGCGCGTAAATTGCTCAAGGAAAATGTTCTGGTTGTCTCCACAGGCTGCGGTTCCGGCGCCCTGATGCGCCACGGGTTCATGGATCCGGCCAATGTGGACGAACTGTGCGGTGACGGGCTGAAGGCTGTATTGACGGCCATCGGAGAGGCAAACAATCTGGGAGGCCCCCTGCCGCCGGTTTTACACATGGGCTCGTGTGTGGACAATTCAAGGGCCGTGGCGCTGGCCGTGGCCGTGGCCAACTATCTGGGGGTGGATACGGATAAAATCCCGGTGGTTGCTTCAGCGGCCGAGGCTGTATCTGAAAAGGCCGTCTCCATCGGGGCCTATGCCGTGGCGGCCGGTTTGCCGACCCATGTCGGGGTTATGCTGCCTGTTCTGGGCAGCCCGCTGGTTACGGAAATACTGACGGAAAAGGTCAAAGATCTGACCGGCGGATATTTTATTGTGGACCTGGATCCCGAATCCGCGGCAGATAAGCTGCTGGCTGCCATTGATGAGCGACGGGCGGGGCTGGGGCTGTGATCGCGTGCCCGATCCTATCGCCTCGAAACACTTTGAAATTATTGATTCATATAGCATGAATAACACTTCATGATATTATAAAAAGGAGCGAATCATGTCTCAGCCAAAAGAAATATTTGTTCGGCTGGATCGTTGTACGGGGTGCCACACCTGTGAACTGGCCTGTGCTGTGGAACACTCCCAAAGCAAATCCTTATACGAGGCCATTTCAGAGAAGCCCGTGCCCAAAAAGCGGGTGTACGTAGAATGGGTGGCGCCGGATAACAGACTGCCCGTATTATGCCGTCATTGTGAAGACGCGCCGTGCATGCACGCCTGTATTGCCGGCGCCATCAGTCGTACTGAAGAGGGAGTGGTCTTTACCAATGCCGATAAATGCATCGGCTGCTGGACCTGTGTCATGGTTTGTCCGTACGGTGTTATCGGTCGTCATATGGAAGAGCACAAAGCGTATCGCTGTGACCGGTGTCCGGATCGACAGAATCCGGCCTGTGTGGATGCCTGCCCGACAAAGGCTCTGGTATATCGAACCGTGGAAGACTTTTCCAGCGACGTCCGTCAAACAGCGTCCAGAGAAATGCTTTCTGGAGAAGGGGGTTAAAGTGACGACACATCACTTGCGATATGTCATCGTCGGGGGGAGCGCGGCGGGGATGTCCGCAGCAGAGTCAATTCGTGAACTCGACCCGCAGGGCGCTATTACCGTTCTTTCTGAAGAATCCGACATGCCCTATTTTCGACCTCTGATACCTTTTGTGATCAGCGGGAAAAAGGGTCCATCAGACCTGGCCCTGATGGGACAGGGACCTTACAAGAGTGTCGATACTGATGTGCGGCTCAACTCCAGGGTGAAAAGTATCGACACCGGCAGCCAAACGGTTATTGTCAAGGGCGGCGAATCGGTATCCTATGACAAGTTGCTCATCACGACGGGGAGCAGGCCTTACATCCCACCTGAAATTGCCGGGACTGAAGCAAAAGGCGTCTTTGCCCTGAGAACCCTGGCTGATGCCAGGGCAGCGGGAAAACGAGCCGGTAAAGCCAGTCACGTCGTTATGCTGGGCGGGGGGTTGTTGAATCTCAAGGCAGCCTTTGCATTTTTGGAACGTAAGCTTGATGTTACCCTGGTGGTCTTTTCGCCGGAAATCCTTTCCCAGCTGATGGAACCGGATGATGCGACATTGATACGGGGCGCATTGAATAGTGCGGGTCTCAATGTTATCACCGGGTGCAGCGCTACACAGATCCTGTCCGATACCGACGGCGTAAACGGCGTGATGCTGGATAACGGCCAGGAAATCCCCTGTCAGATAGTGTGTATCGGGAAAGGGGTTCTTCCAAATGTCGATTTTCTCGAACAGAGCGATATTGAGGTGGACCGGGGCGTGGTGGTTGACCGGTATGCAACTACCAATATCGATAACGTCTTTGCGGCGGGAGACGTGGCGGTCACCTTTGACCCGATTACCGGAGAAAGAATCGTCACCGGGCTCTGGACCAATGCCGTGGAAATGGGCAGATGTGCCGGGTATAATATGGCAGGGCGGCCCACAGAGTATACTGGCACTTTTGGTATTTTGAACGCCACCCAGGTGGCGGATGAGCCTTTTGTGTCTATGGGTATCGTTCACACGTCCGGTCTTGATTATGAAACACACGTTTTTTCAAAACCAACGTCCCACCGGAAATTGGTTTTTACTCCAGACGGAAAACGGCTCGTGGGGGCTATTTTTGTCGGTGACATTTCCAACGCCGGTCTGTACCGTTATGTTATTCGAGAGCGCATGCCGGTTAACGATATTAAGTCATTGATTATTAATCATCAGCTTCACTACGGGCATTTCATAAAGTAATGGATCGTCATAAGAATTTGTGGGTTCAGCTGAGCTGTAATTTTCATATTGGACAGGATTAACCCCGGTACGATCTTCCGGACCTGCGGGGTGGGCAAGATTGATTGGATCTATTGTTTTCTCGGTTTCCGGACGAAACCGAGAAACAACAATTCCGCTTTCAGCGGGGGAAAAAACCAAAGAGACCAATGGTATTGTTGCTAAATATTCGAGGGGTCGGGGTGTTTTTATTATAAAGCCTTATTACCAGCGGAATGGATGATCTTTTTTTAAAGCGTGTACTGTTTGAGTGCATTAGGGGATCGTTAGAAAGAACAGACGAATGCTTAGATATTTTCACTGGAAGACATGCCGTCATGATGTTAACCTGTTGTTTTTTATATAAAGGCCTCTGTTCTTTCTTTACAAACCCTTATGCACGAGTTTACACGATTTAAAAAAAGATTGTCCATGGAGCGTTTAATAGAGAAAACTCCCCGACCCCTCAAATATTCATGTCGCTTTTTGTATTGTTTTGTAGGGAAAATCCTGAAAATCCGGCAGATCCTGTCTAAAGAAAGTTATGAAAAAGGTGATGTTTTGGCAGACCGTATAATTATAAAGCAGATACCCCTGGGGCCGTTTCAGGTGCTGACATACCTGGTGGCATGCCCTCAAACTAAAGAAGCGGTGGTTATTGATCCGGCCGGAGAGGACGACAAACTTTTGGCCTTGATTGAAGAGACGGATGTCAAAGTCAAATATATCCTGAACACCCACGGCCACGCCGATCATGTTCTGGGAAACCCGAAGTTGAAGGCGGCGCTCAATGTTCTCGTCTGCATGCATGAAGCCGACAATCGGTTTTTTTCGGACAGAGCGGTACGCAAGCAATCCACGGAAGAGCTGGGATTGCCGCCGCCCGATCCTGCGGACATCATGCTTAAAGACGGAGATATACTGGCGGTGGGAACACTCAAGATCGAAGTCATTCACACACCGGGACATACACCGGGGTGTGTCTGTTATCTTGTAGACGGAAACCTTTTCAGCGGAGACACGCTGTTTGTCGGCGCAGCAGGAAGGACCGACCTGATCGGCGGTTCTCTGGACACGCTGATCGGTTCCCTTGAAAAGAAGCTGATTGTACTCCCCAAAGAAACCGTCGTCTGGCCCGGCCACGACTATGGTGACAGCCTCACTTCCACCATCGGCCGTGAGATGGAGGAGAATCCGTATATTACGGACTTTATTCTCGATTAGGCAGTTTTCATTCAGAAATGGCCCTTTCGATGAGCTTTTGACAAGTCAACCTTCGTGTTTTACCTTTTGATATTCATTAATTACAAAATATGGAGATGAAAAATGCCTGATGATAAAGAAATACGGGACCCTTCATGCAGAATAGACGCTGAATCTTTATCCAGAATCAAACTGCAGCTCCCCGCCATCGCCGAAAGCATCATCGAGAGCTGCGAGGACAAAGAATGCTACACCCACATTGATTATGAACCGATCCCCTCTGAAGGATACGTCGTGGATATCATCAACAAATTGAGGGAAATTCTTTTTCCGGGCTATTTTGCCCGGGAAAAGATCGATCCGGTGAATCTGAAATACTATATGGGACAATCGGTTTCCGTCCTGTTTGACATGCTTGCCGAGCAGATTGCCCACAGCATTCGGCACGATTGTTTTAGATACGATCTTCCGTGTACCGAGTGCGATGAGCAGGGTCAAAGAGCTGCTCTTGCCCTTCTCGAATCGATACCGCCTCTCCGTAAAACACTGGCAACCGATGTGCGGGCAACTTTTGAAGGGGATCCTGCCGCGAAAAGCCATGACGAAATTATTTTTAGCTATCCCGGTATTTTTGCGATTACCGTATACCGGGTGGCGCACAGGCTTTTTGAATTAAAAGTACCGCTTCTTCCCCGGATCATGACGGAACATGCCCACAGCTTAACCGGCATCGATATCCATCCGGGAGCCCGGATCGGGGAAAGTTTTGTGATCGATCATGGAACCGGTGTGGTCATCGGTGAAACCACCGAGATCGGAGAAAATGTTCGTATCTATCAGGGGGTGACGCTGGGGGCGCTTTCACTGCCCAAAAATGCCGGTGAACGGCTGAGGGGAAAGAAACGCCATCCCACCATCGAAGAAGACGTTATCATCTATTCGGGGGCGACGATCCTGGGCGGAGACACCGTTATTGGTGCGCGGTCGGTGATCGGCGGAAATGTCTGGGTCACGGAATCTGTTCCTCCGGACACCAAGGTGATTATGGATCCGCCAAAGTTAATCTATAGATAAATATCGAGACAAGATAGGTGGCAGTTATGAACATATATTCCGAGATAAGCAAAACCATCGGGGAGACCCCTCTGGTGCGTCTGAACACAATGATTGAA
This sequence comes from Thermodesulfobacteriota bacterium, assembly GCA_042573625.1. Classification (GTDB taxonomy): domain Bacteria; phylum Desulfobacterota; class Desulfobacteria; order Desulfobacterales; family UBA11574; genus JBHPCZ01. The sequence continues at coordinate 19,625 of JBHPCZ010000038.1, read as the reverse complement.
GGTCTGGATGCCGAGATACTGGCCAAGCTGGAATTTTTCAATCCGCTCGGGAGTGTTAAGGATCGGATTGCCGCGTCAATGATTGATGATGCCGAGGCCAATGGATTGATCGGCCCTGATACGCTCATAGTCGAACCCACCAGCGGAAATACAGGAATCGCGCTGGCGTTTATCTGTGCCTCAAAGGGGTACCGGCTCTGCCTCACCATGCCGGACACCATGAGCATGGAAAGAAGAAAACTGCTCGAGCATCTGGGCGCGGAGCTGGTTTTAACCCCGGGCGCTGAAGGTATGAAGGGGGCCATTGCAAAGGCAGAAGAGATCGTTCATTCAGCGGAAAACGGCTTTATGCCCGATCAGTTCAAGAATCCGGCCAATCCAAAAATTCATCGGGAGACCACAGCGGAAGAGATATGGCAAGACACCGGCGGTCAGGTGGATGTCCTGGTTTCCGGCGTTGGAACCGGCGGTACGATTACCGGTGTGTCACAGGCCATCAAGGAGAGAAATTCATCTTTTTGGTCTGTTGCGGTGGAGCCCGCGGATTCGCCGATACTGTCCGGCGGAACGGCCGGTCCGCACAAAATACAAGGTATCGGTGCCGGCTTTATTCCCAAGGTGCTGGATCAATCGATCATTGACGAGGTTGTCACGGTCACCAATGCGGACGCGTTTGAAACCGCTCGACAACTGGCAGACAAGGAAGGTATCCTCTGCGGTATTTCATCCGGGGCTGCGGCCTGGGCGGCGATTGAAGTTGCCAAGCGCGCGGAGTTTTCCGGAAAGCGGATTGTCGTTATCCTGCCGAGCACCGGAGAACGATATATCAGCACCGAACTTTTTAAATCGCCTGCTTCCGGCCAGAGTTAAATTTACTTTTATTGGACAGGCTAACCCCCGGAATAATGGGCTCCAACGTTGGAATAACAGTAGGGGGTCGCAGAGCGAAATTCCACCAGTAAGCATTTCACATGGCAAGCATGAACAAAAGCAAACCCATAGGAACATGTTTATGGAAACCGTTATAAATACAAGGAAAGGCGCGTGAGTTCCAACACTCAACTTCACCTGTTCGGTGCACTTAAAAAGAAGATGGAAAATCAGTATGATATTCCAATCCTATTTGGCCTTGATGCGCCGACGCCTTTTATAGATGTTCTGGCGCGCTTTAATATTCCCCTGGAGATGGTGCAGCTGGCCATGATTAACCATAGAGCCGTTCCCAGGGAATCCGTGATTCATCCAGGGGACCGGCTCTCTCTGTTTCCGCGAGAGTATATGGTATTTGCCGATTGGAAAGATCTTCGATTTTATTGATTGTTTGTCTGATCTTATATCGGCGGTGCGATGGTGACGAGTATCCGCATATTGCTTTCGGCCCGGACGCCATGAGGTTCGCTGATATCAGAAATCAGAACATCTCCAGGATTTGCCGGAAATTCACTGCCGTCCTTACCCAGGAATACACCGTTTCCCTCGAGTACGACGATACTCAGCTGGCCTTCGATGTCATGGGCGTGAACCGGTAATTCTTGACCTGCGGTGAAATTGAAATTCAGCACCTTGAAATACGGAGAGTCGTGAACCAAAAATTTTTTCATTGCCTGGTCATTGAAATCACTTTCCTTAAAAACCTCAATTCGTTTTATCATCGCTGATCCTCCTTTCATTAATTGTGTTCTTCGTTCGATTTTACAAAATGTTATATCTCCACGAGTTTTTGTACAATAAACTCCTGGCTGTATTTGCACATTGACTTAAATCAAAAATGAGTTTTGTTTTTCCATTGACATGGATGCCACGTTGTGGCATTAAGTGTGGTGTTTGTTCAATAAAGGGAGGGAGTGTCAGGATTGCCCCATGAACAGTAGAGAATTTAAGAAAATACGGAAGAAATTGAAAAAGACCCAAAAGAAGTTGTCACAATTGCTCGGCGTGTCACTCAAAGCCGTCCACAGCTACGAGCAGGGATGGCGATCCATACCCTCCCATGTAGAGAGGCAGTTACTTTTCCTGGTTTCCAGAATGAGAGGCGCTCAAAACATAAGAAAGGCGTGCTGGGTGTTAAAGAAGTGTCCACCCGAGCAGAAAAAGCAATGCCCGGCATGGGAGTTCCAGGCCGGTAAGATGTGCTGGTTTATCTCCGGGACAATATGTGAAGGCGATGCTCAAAAGGACTGGGCGGAGAAGATGAAAATTTGCCGTTCCTGCGAGGTCTTTAAAACCCTTCTATAACTTCAATGCATCTCTTTCTCTGCTCATTTTCAAAAAATCCATACAAAATTTGCTTTGCATTCGCAGTATTAATTCGATTGTAAAGGAAATCTAAATACTTGTTGATTTGATCAACAGGAACAAAAATACCACAGCGTGGCATTTTTTTCTTGACACAGTGTCGAGACGATGATAGTTAAGAAGACAGGCCCATTTTTTTATTTTATACCTCCTTTCTCTGGTGGTTCCATGTTTATGGAACCACCTTTTTTTTCAAGGTTTATAAGCCATCCATGATCTGAATCTAGAAATAATAAGCAAGCTCCAGTCGAATAAAGTCGTCATTTCCCAGACTAAAGAGAAGGTCGCCTTCAGGCTGATCGAAGAAAGCGCCTGCTTCAATGGTCATTTTTATCCTATCGCCAAAGCGCCGACTTGCTTCAATGCTTACAACTCGGGCGGAGCTGTCCACGTCCTGACTGAAACCGGCCAATAATTCCGTGGTGCTGGCGTCGTTTACACCAATACGCAGACCGAACATGATGTCGTTTTCAAAAGGAGTGGCGGCGTCATCGCCGCGGTCATCAAAAGCCCATTCACCGATGACGCCCAAATCCATACGGGTGCCGGCAACACCCGTAAAAGTGTACTCAAACCCCCCGACAGCAGAAAAAAAATCCTTCCCCTGGCCGGTTCGATAGAGTGCTTCCAGTTTCCACAACCATTCGCCGGCAACCATTTGTACGTCAATGCCGGTCTGGTTAATCTGCTCGTAAAAGGGGATCAGAACCGGTTGGACCGGGTTGATGAATTTTAAAAGTAGAGTGGGTTCTCGCCCGGTACCGGCGAAATTGTATATTCCGAAATCCCAGTTTCCGATTGAATGACTGTACCTTGCGGCGAAATCGACGTGGTGTTCCTCTTGACCGCTTTCGAATATTACGTTTTCCGTGTCCACAACCGGTGAAGTGCGTAAACGACCTTCTCGCCCCGGGAAAGTGCGCTCTCGAAAGTAAGGCAGGACAAACAGGTCAATCGTTCCCCAGTTCCTTTGAAAAGTTAGGTTCACCATGGGCTGGCCGAGTTTGTCCTCTTCGTCCGGTGCCTCAACCAGATCGGTCTGGTTGATGATGTCCACAAGATGAACAAACTCTGTCACCCCCCAAAACACTTTTCCGATACCGATACGCAATTCCCATAAATCGGCGACCCATAGGACGTTTAACTCCCGAATATCAAAATGGGTCCGCTCGTCATCGGCGCTGTCGAGTCTCGCAAAAGGGACCAGGGTAAAACTGGAGCCGTTTTCCCATTCATGATAATACTCCGGCTGTACGGCAAGTGAGGCGTTGTTACTCCTCTGATCGGGAAACAATGCGTCGTTGGGGAAGAATCGGCCTTCTACAGATATGTATCCTGAAAAATCGTGCGCAAGGGCTTGGGATACAAGCAATAAAAGCAGGAGCAAAACCGTCAACCCTCTCAGCAGAAATGATGGGAATTTTCTATCCGAACAGAATAATTGGACCAGCGTGTAAAAAGGCATTTTCACTTTGACGCATCTTTATTTTGATCGCGTTGTCTTACGGTCATAAGCATTTTCTTCAAGACGATATGAATCCCTCTGTCTGTGGTGCAGTCCTCTATTTGGGATTGGGGAAATAGGCATGAATTCGACATCATACATTCAAGTAATCCAAAATATCGGACTGCTGTGAAAAGCCTTAGGATTGATCAGCATATCGACCTTTCCGATCCCCTTAACGATTTGAACCCGACGCCGCTTGCGGTAGGAGTTTCATTTCCGATCCTTACTTTTTATCTTGCCCTTTTCAGGCTGTTTTTGTGAAAGTCTTTATCCTTGAGCCCGACGCGAAACTTATAGTTGGACCATGCCAGTTGGGTACTTTTACCGTTTTGGTGGTTGGTCATATTCATTTGGTCAGCCCGCCAGTATTTGTCCAGATAGATTTGATATCCTTTGAAGGTCAGGGTTTTTAAAAGCGCGTTTTTCCGGTCGTAATACTCGACTTTCCACTGGCGGTATTCTTGCTTGTCGATCCAGGCAACCTGTCTCGTGTACCCGGAGTTCTTTTTATCAACCGGGTAACGTTCAACCACGAAACATTCCCGGTTGTTCAAGACTTCGTCACGAATCCATTTGTACGTGTATTTTTCGATTTCCTGGCTGGAGATGTCCTCATAGGCGAACTCACTTCCCATGAACGAACCTGACTTGTTTCGCGAGCTAATCCGCTTTACCCTTTTCAGAGCCGGCAGGTAGAGCCACTGGTCGTCATCTCCTTTCTTATGGCTGAATGATAGAAAGGCGGTTCCCTTCACGTCCCTGGGATTGTCAAAAATTGTCAGGCTCTTATCACCGTCGTCGATGACTTCCAGGGTCCGGATACGGATTTTGCGCACACTCTTCTGGCCGTGCTTGTTTTTGAGGATCATGAGCAGATCAGCCGTGAAATCTTCGAATCCGGTATCCCGTCTGTCCGCTTCTTTTGCGATGTCAAGACCTTTTTCTTCAGGTGTCGCGGCTGCTGCAACCGGTGGGAACAGCAGCAAAAACAGAATCAACCCTGTCGAGAATTTTTTCATCCGATATTTCATCTTCTTTTTTCTCCACTTTCATTAATAAGGTTGGCAGGAACAAAAAGTCTAGCATTAAAGCCAGTGTAATGGTTATTGCGGTCAAAAGCCCCATGTCGGCGTTCATGTTGTACCCGGAAAAAGTGAGCACCATAAATCCGGCCACCAGTGCCAACGTTGTAATCCACATGGCCGTACCCACGGTATTAAAGGAATACCGAACCGCATCGGAGGGATTCAAGTTGTGCTCCCGCCGGGCTCGTATGTACTTGCTCATAAAATGAACCGTATCATCGACAACGATGCCGAGGGTCATCGCCGCGATGACCGACAGGCCCAACCCCACCTGGCCAACCGTCAAGCCCCAGACCCCGAATGCCGTCAGAGCCGGTGTCAGGTTCGGGATCAGGCTTAACAGGCCGAGCTTCAAGCTGCGCATGGCGAGTATCAGGATGACCGAGATCAGCGTCAGGGCCCCAAAAGATGCCCCCAGCATGCTGTTAATATTTCGCTCGGATAGATGCGCCCAGATAACTGACAGACCGGAACCGTAAGTGAACATTCTTTCCGGCGCGTTGGTCTTGAGCCATGCCCGTGCCTTTTCGTCCGTTCGGCGAAGCTCATTGGTGCTTACGCTTCTCAATGTTACAATCATTCGCGTTGCAGATTTGTCAATGTTGATCATATTGTTGAGGTCTCGACCATAAGGGATTGACATCTCATACAAAAGGAGGTACTGGGCAGCCAGATCCCGCTGCTCCGGTATCCGGTAAAAGGATTCATCGTCTCCATGCATGTTTTTGTTCAAACGTTTCATTGTGTGGGTGATCGCTTTGACATTAACAACCTTGGGCTGATTGCGATACCATTTGGCAAACTTGTCTACCGTTGTCAGATAATCAGGATTGTTAATTCCTCCGGTTTCACCCGATTCCAGCGAATATTCAATAATGTGAAAGCCACTGAGATGCTCCTCCACGAAATCGGTGGCACGGCGGATATCGAAACTTTTGTCGAAGTATTTGATCCAGTCGTCGTTGAGTTCAATTCGCAGTGTTCCGGCGGCCAGTACCAGAATCACAAATAATGTACTCCAAAACACGAAATTGCGCCGGTTGATCACAAAATTGGCCAGCCTGTCACAGGCCGGGCAATCCGCTTCGTCCGGTTTCGGTTTTGTTTTTACAGGCAGCACGGCCATCAGGGCCGGCAGGAATAAGACCGAGTAGAAAAACGCGGAAGTAACACCCATGGCCACGATGTTTCCCAGGTCTCGAAAGGGCGGAGCGTCTGAAAAATTCATGGTCAGAAAGCCGATAACCGTCGTGATGCTTGTTAAAAAGACCGGCTGGAGATTAATCCGCAAAGATTCTGAAATCGCCTCGTGTTTTGATTTTCCCCAACGCATCTGCTGGAATATCGTGGCGAGGATATGGACGCTGTCTGCAACAGCCAGAGTGAGAATAATCGTAGGGGCCGTGGCTGACGCGGCGGTTATCGATATGCGGAACCATCCTGCCAGCCCCATCCCGGTGACCATGGACATTAATATGATCAACAGGGTGGTAAGGGTTCCGGTATAAGAACGCAGAGCCAGCCCGACGATGATCACCAGGGTCAGAAGCATCAACGGAACCAGGGTGGTCATATCCTTAAAACCGGCTTCGCCAAAAGCGTTGTTCATCATCACGCCACCGGTGAGATAAAAGTCGATACCCGGATATTTTTTGCGGAAATCATCCGCCATCTTCCGGGAGAATGCGGCAATTTCCGGGACTTCTTTTAACGATTTTGCGGGCGCAAGGATATTGGCGCTCACTGCGGTGACATGCCCGGAATGGGAAACCAGGCTGTTAACCAAAAAAGGTTCGGAAAGCGCGATCGTTTTTATCCGCTTGAGATCCGCATCCGACAGGTTTCCGGCGTCCTGAACCAGGTTCTCGACGATCAGGTCGTCTTCCTCGGCCCGGGTATGTTGATAATTGCTGATAGAGTCCACACGGTTGGAGTAGGGTATCTGCCATGAAGCCTCGGTCAGCTCTTCTATTGCTGCGAGGGTTTCACGTGTAAAAACATCACCGTCTTTCGGAGCAACAGCAAAAAGAACGTTGTCAACTTTGTTGTATGTATTCTCCAGCGCTTCCAGCGCCTGAAGCTGAGGATTTCGTTTGCTGAAAAAAACGCGAAGATCGTTGTTGAGCGTTAATGACCGGGTACCGACGGCTGCGAAAACCACGACCAGAAGCATCGCGAAAATGATCCGCCATCGTTGTTTGACGACAAATTCCCCAAAAAATCTTTCAAATCTTCCCATACCGTTTCACCTTTTGTTCTTCTCTTAGACGATAATACACCAAAGAGGATCCACCTTTATTCCTCAACCTTCTTCGCCAATGGGAGGCTATTCAAATTTATCTGGCATATGATAACCATGTGCGCTGATACACATTCATTTGATGAACAAAAAATCATCACAAGGCTGTCGCTTTCAGGATGGACAGCATTCAGACATGCACTTTCTAATTTTTCCGGTAATCGTTTCCAGTTTCTCGAGAAAGACCTGACCGTTGATTTCATAAAACATATGGCGGCTTTCCTTCTCACACTTTAAAATGCCGACTTCCTGCATGAGATTCAAATGCCTGGAGATGACCGATCTGTCCTGCGGCATGTTCTCGGCGATCGTCCCGATATCCGCCCGCCCGTTGAGCAGGATAAGCTTGAGTATCTGAACGCGAACCGGTTCACTCAGCGTTTTGAAGAATTTTGAATCAAAAGCCTCGACAAGTTCCTCTAAAATTTCCGTTCTGTGTGTTGTTTGTGTTTCCATAAGAATACATTAATGCACACATATGCACATGTCAAGAAAATAATTTTACCGTGTTGGTGGCAATCCGGTACAACCATGTGGAAAGCTTCGAATCGCCCTTAAAGCCCTCAAGACTGCGATTTGCTTTTTCAAATACTTTCTGTGCAATATCCGCGGCCTCATGGACCCCTATCAACCGGGATAGGTAGCGGAGTATTTCGGATGAAATTCTTCGTAAACTTGCTTAAAATCGATCTCTACACTCATAGGTTATCTCCAACCTGATAAAGTATAGATAAAATCCTTAATGGCGCTTGGATGGCTTACGCAATCAATGTCAGTTGGCTCGATCGAGATAGAGAAGTAAACTGTCAATAGTTTTGATAACATCTCTCCAAAAAAACGTCGCTATTCACCGTTTTCATTTCCTTGAAGACGGACTCCCATACACTGTAATAAAGCAGCTATTCTCATTTTTCTATTCAACAGGGCCTCTTTATTGATTTTTTATACTTTCTTTTAATTTTTCAACAAGTTCCTTGACCGGTTGGCCGGTGGGTGACAGTGCAAATTGATTCACTTGAACAAGGTCCTCCCATGCTCGGATAGTGCCTTCGAGATCGTTTAAATCGTGCATGAACACAATCCCTTTATTAAAGCGGGATGTTTCATGGGTGGGATCAATCTCCGCAGCTTTGTCAAAGGCCTTGATGGCTTCTTTAGGTTGACCATTGCGCCGATACATGACGCCCAGATCCGTCATAACATCTGCGTTGTTGGGATTCAATTCCAGCGATTTTTTATAGGCAGTGATCGCCTTTTCAAACTGATCCGTATCAAAATAGAGGTTTCCCAACTGGGTCCATGCCCCAAAATTTCCAGGGTTCATCGATGTTTCCAGTTCAAGGGACCTAATGCTGGTGTCCTGTTCAGCGGTGGGTTCCTTTTCTTGGGCCTTCTGTTGCATAGGGGCCGGTCCTGATGCAGGCACACTCGAAGCAGATTTATAGACACCAAAAAAAGTGCCCGCCAAAAAGCCAACCATCAGGGCGACGAAAGCCACGATCAGCATGGTTTCCTTTTTAACCGTGTTGCCTTCAATTTTTTCTTTTTTTGCCATTTAACCTCCAAAAAAACAAATCTGTTAATGGATTTGAACGCTCCGATATTTAATATTGCCCGCTCCAATGCATATGCCACCTCGTGGTGTTTCAGTCAATGCTTATTCGGAGATGCAGAGAATCATTTTTTACCACTGTGTGGTGTTTTTTTCTTGACACCATGAATTCGGGATGTTACTCAAAAAATTAGAGCGTACTGAATTCTGGGTTCTCTTCTTTTACCTGGTTTTGTTTCGCTCGGTTTCCATTATTGACGCTATTTGATGTACCGCTGGCTTATCTACGGTTAATAAAATCTTTTCAATATATTTTTTCACCATAACATAAACATAATTATCTCATAAGAATATAATTATCTTTAATCGTTTTGCCAAGGAGGACACTATGAACAAAAAGTGTTATTCAGGACTCCTGGTTCTTGCCGCGGTATTGATGGCGTTGGGATTTGCTGCCTGCACTCAAGAGGCGCCGATCGACGTTAAGGCAATTACGTCACAGCCAAAGGCTTTCGTCGGTTCGGACACCTGTAAGATGTGCCATCTCGAGCACTATGATTCCTGGAAAATGACCCTGCACAGCCGCATGACACAGGATGCCAAAGCAAACCAGGATGCCATCATCGTTCCCATCGACGAGAAAAGGATTCGTGAGGATCTGGCCAAGCTGAGCGATAAGCTCAAGGTCCCGGCGGACAAAATTTATGTGCCCAAAATCGATGAGATTCTTTACACCATCGGCAGCCAGTGGAAACAGCGCTATATCGTGGAAAAGGACGGCACGCTGTATATTTCCCCGATACAGTACAATGCAGACACCCACCGCTGGGTCAATTACCACGAAAATGACTGGGACCAAAGACCCTGGCTTTTAAAGTGCGGGGGATGCCATGCCACCGGCGTTGATCTTGAGAAACAGACATTCAACGAAGTGGGGGTGGCCTGCGAATCCTGCCACGGTAAGGGGTCCTGGCACGCAGCCCTGCCCAAAACCGCTGTATTTGAAAAACGACAGACCATCATCAACCCGGCCAAGCTGACCATGGGCGTAGCGGTTCAAATCTGTGGCTCCTGTCACAACCGCGGCAAGTCAACCATGAAAAAAGGTGGTGGCTGGCCTGTGGGCTATGAACCTGGCAAAGCGTTGGAAGCTTTTTACAAATCGACGTCCTTCGCTGCCGGTGATTTGAAGCATGTCTATGCCAACGAATTTTCCAAGGGCCATCATCAGCAATTCATCGATTGGTCCAAATCGAAGCATGCCAGTGAAGGTGTTACCTGTACCTCCTGTCATTATGTTCACCAAATCGGTGTACCGCCCACACGGTCGCAGACCCTTTCCGCAGGATCAAAACAGTGCTTTGAGTGCCATGTTCAGGTGAATACAAATATGGCCCACTCGATTCACTCTTTTGCCAACTGTGTGGGTTGTCATATGCCGAGGATCGCAAAGAGCGCGGAATCCGGGGATATCCGAAGCCATGTATTCGTGGCTCTGCTGCCTTCGGATACGTTGAAGAATCCGAAGGTTCCGAACTCCTGCCAGACCTGTCACAAACACAAAAATGAGGACATCAATGAGCTTCAAAAAGAATGGGAGGCCCTGGCAAAACTGCCGAAGCCTGTCGGAAAGCCAATTGATGGAGTTGATTATAAGTATACCCGGTAGAACTGTAGGAATCTGCTATGAAGGAAATGATGTGTATCCGAAAGGCATGCATCTCTTTGGGAATCATGATCCTTGCACTGCTCCTGCTATTGCCTGAAATGGCACCCGCGCAGGAGGAGGTGGCATCTGCGCTCCGACGATACAAGGAATATGAGGCCAGCACCGGTTACTATGAAGAATATGAGGTGCTGCCTCGTCGTCAGCGTCCGTTTGTCGAAGTCCCCGGAGTCCGGCAGGGCATTTTCCGCTACAGCCCGTCAGCAGCCTCAGTTCGTGTCCGCACACGTTTGGCGGATTCCCACCAGGGCATCAAATTTTACCAGCGAAGACGGTGTGAAAATTGCCATATCAAGGAAACAAGGGATTTTCACACCGTCCGGGCCAACCTTACCTGCCGCCAGTGTCACGGCGGTGAACCGATCGCCAGCAACGAACACTACTATTCACCCATGAACCCTATACGAAGGCATGCAGCCGTATGCTCTAAATGCCATCAAGGGGCCAGCGCGTCCTATGCCAGTTATGTGGTCCATGTGCCCAATCCTGCGCTGGTAAGTACCAAGGCAAACTTCCCGATTCTTTTTTATATCTTCTGGATCATGGTGGTTATTGCGGTCGGAACCTTTGTGGTCTTTCTGCCGCACACCATTTTATGGGGTATTCGAGAACTCTTTATCAAACAGGAGAGACCCGATCGTGAGTCCAACAGCGAAGAATAGAATCAAGCGGTTCAGCCCGGTGCAACGGGTTTCCCATCTCCTTTTGATGGTATCTTTTCTAATTCAAGGAGCGACCGGGCTGTCCCGGATGTATTTCGAAAGCGCCTGGGGTAAAAAACTGAGCTGGATTTTCGGCGGATACGAGTCCGCGCTGACGGTTCACAAATATATCGGTATTTTCATGATCTGCGGATTTTTGATACATGCGCTTTATATGCTTTCTAAAATCAATTGGAGCAATTTCAAGCAAAGTCTTTTAAGTCCGGATTCTGTTCTTCCTCATCCCAGAGATCTCAAGGAGTTCTTCCAGCACGTCGGCTGGTTTGTGGGCATGTCCAAACCACCCGAGTTTGACAGGTGGGGCTATTGGGAAAAGTTTGACTATTGGGCTGTTTTCTGGGGAATGAATATCATCGGCATTACAGGGCTTATTCTGGCATACCCGCTGGTATCGACCCGAATCATGCCGGGGTGGGGCCTGAACGTGTGCTTCTGGATTCATCGCATCGAAGCTTTGCTGGCCATGGCGCATGTGTTTATTATTCACTTTTTTATCGCGCACCTCAGACGTCACAATTTTCCCATGGATCGGACGATGTTTGCCGGAAGCGCAGATTACACGGCAGCCTGTCACGAAAAACCCGCTTGGATTCAACGGCTGAAAGAAAGCGGCGAACTGGACGGATCGCTGGTTGAAGACGCACCCCCCGGTTTAAGAGTTTTTCATTACTTGCTCGGTTATGCGGCGTTGGTTTTCGGGCTTTTTTTGCTCTTCGGCGCACTCATTAACACCCCTTATATTACCTGGTAGTGCCCTTCTAACAGGTTAATCCGAAAACATTTTGAAAGGTACTCTTATTTCCAATTCTCCCTGTCAAGTTTCCACACCAACGATTTCTTTCTGCAATTCCGATCATCAACCGAAATACCTTGACAATAATGCAATAATATTTACTGTTAACTAGTATGCTACAATGTGGCATTATGTTATTCAATATCCCAGGACCATGACGGCTCGGTTTCATTTGCGGGTATTCAACAAAAGAGGATGAGGAAACAAATCAAATCATGAAAATTGTCTCAATCGCTGTGAGCAAAAAAAAAGGAACGCGCAAGGTCCGGGTGGAAGAGGCGAATATCCTTCAGGATCACGGGATTGAAGGGGATGCCCACGCAGGGCCGTGGCACCGGCAGGTGAGTTTTTTGGCCGTGGAAAGTATTGAAAAGGCCTGCGGACAGGGCCTTGATGTGACCTTCGGAGATTTTGCAGAGAACATCGCCACTTCGGGCGTTGACTGGAAAAACCTGTTGGTCGGCACCCGGGTGAAACTCGGGGCATCCGCCGAAGTCGAGATTTCGCAGATCGGCAAAGAGTGTCACAACAGATGCGCCATCTACTATCAGGCCGGAGATTGTATTATGCCGAGAGAAGGGGTTTTCGCCCGTGTGATTTCCGGCGGCAGCATACGGTGTGGAGACAAAGTTGAACTGGTGATGCCGGAATAAAACAGTAAACATGAAGCGGATGCGGATGTGAAAACAACCTTTTTACAACTTTTGGTGACCCTTGCTTTTGTTTTTTTGGCTGTTTTTATAGACACCCCTACCGGCTTTTCGGGTGAGAAGGTTGGCCCGGATCAATCAAATAGAAAACCACCTGTGGCGGTCAAAAACCGGGCGCTTCCGGGTGCAGGAGATACAGATACCATGCTTTTAGAGAAATATGAAAAAATGAGAACAACCCGTGGAGAAGAGTATCAACCGCGAACAAAACACTTGGGTCCTGACGGGTGGGCGAAATATACAAACCGCCTTTTTCTCGAATCGAGTCCGTATCTTCTTCAACATGCCCATAATCCGGTCAACTGGTACCCTTGGGGAGACGAAGCCTTTGAGACGGCAAAAAAACTGAATCGTCCTGTGCTTCTTTCCATAGGGTATTCAACCTGTCATTGGTGCCATGTGATGGAAGAAGAATCTTTTGAAGACGAAGAGATTGCCCAATACTTAAACGAAAACTATATTGCAGTTAAGGTTGACAGAGAAGAACGGCCGGATATCGATGCCATTTACATGAGTGCTGTTCAGGCAATAACGGGCCGGGGCGGATGGCCCATGACTGTTTGGCTGACCCCGGATCGAAAGCCGTTTTACGGTGGGACCTACTTCCCTGCAAGAGACGGTGACCGCGGCACAGGTGTTGGATTTTTGACCCTATTAGATAAGATTAATGAATCATACCATACCCGTCAGGATATAGTGAAATCATCGGGCCAAAAGATAACCCGGACGATTCAACAGATGCTGTCTCCTGTCAGTGGCGGAGGTCTGCCTTCCAGCGATATTTTTCCCCGAGCGATCCAATACTACAAAGAGCGTTTTGATCCGATTTTCGGCGGCATATCCGGTGCTCCGAAATTTCCCAGCAGTTTTCCTGTCCGTCTGCTACTGAGATATTACAGACGCACGGGAGAAGAAGAGATTCTCAACATGGCAAAGCTGACTCTGGACAAGATGGCGGACGGCGGGATTTATGATCAGGTGGGTGGTGGTTTTCATCGCTATTCAGTGGACGAACGCTGGCTGGTTCCGCATTTTGAAAAAATGCTCTATGACAATGCGCTGTTGATTATGGCCTACCTTGAAGGGTACCAGGTGACGGGTGATGAAAATTTTAAGCAGATAGTCAACGAAACGCTGCATTATATCAAACGGGATATGACCGCTTCGGAAGGCGCCTTTTATTCCGCGACAGACGCTGACAGCCTGACCCCCGGCGGCCATCAAGATGAAGGCTATTTTTTCACCTGGACCCCGGAGGAATTGGAAAAAGTACTGGATAAAGAAAAGCTTAGAATCCTGACAGCGTATTTTTCCGTGAGCCCGAACGGTAATTTTGAAGGGCGAAACATTTTAAACACGCCAAAATCTGCACCTGAGATTATCGGCCGTCTCCAGATTCCTAGGGAACAGTTCGACGCTCATTTAAACGAATCCAAAGAACTGCTGTATCAAATCCGAAACCTGAGACCGGCACCATTGCGGGATGAAAAAATCATCACGAGCTGGAACGGGCTGATGATTTCCGCCCATGCCCAGGCAGGACTTATTCTGGGAGAACCCGAATACATCGATCGGGCGGTCGAGGCCGCCCGGTTTATTCTGAAAAACCTGTTCATCGACAACAGACTTTTCCGAACCTATAAGGACAATGCGGCCAAACACAATGCATATCTGGATGACTATGCCTTTTTTATTGCCGCACTTCTGGATCTATACGAGGCAACCCATGATGTGAAATGGATGGAAATAGCGATTGAGTTGGATGCGATATTAGAAAAGCACTACGAGGATACAGAAAATGGCGGGTTCTTCATGACCAGCGATGATCATGAAAAACTGATCGCCAGGGAGAAACCGGGTTATGACGGGGCACTGCCGTCCGGGAATTCCATCGCTATTTTAAACCTGTTGCGTTTGAGCGAGTTCACCACCCAAAGCAGCTATCGTAAACGGGCGGAAAAGGCTTTAAGATTTTTCTCGGGGACCTTGACGTCAAACCCGTTTGCATTTTCTGAGATGTTGTTGACCTTTGACTTTTTCACAGATTCACCCAAAGAGATCATCATTGTTTCACCGGGAGGGAAAACAAGCGAGGTGGATTCTTTTTTATCTGTATTCAGAAAGCAATACCTGCCGAATCGGATTTTATCAGTGGTTATTAAAGGAAATGAATTGAAATCCCACGCTAAAGTGATTCCGCTCATCCAGGGTAAAACTCCACAAACAGGGAAAACCACCGCCTATGTTTGTGAAAGCGGCGTTTGCAAACTCCCCACCACCGACCCGGAGGTATTCGCCCGTCAAATCAAAACCGTGGAAAAACTGGCAAATATTTCTGAGATTCAATGAGAATCGAATTGAAATTCAGCTGACGGTTTGCAGAAGACAGAGGTCAGAATTCAGCAAACAGCAGGAAGTCAGCAGCAGGGTCATTTGTGCGCCATGCGTTCCGCGCTTCTCTCCTATTGCTTCAAGGCCCTGCGGGTCTCCAGATATGCTTTGACTTTGGGGAAGTGATCCATGTTGGTGTGGGGCAGGAAAAGTGCCGCCACATAATGATCCATAAATGAGGCGGTTTCCGACAGTTCAAAATTGGTCATCCTTTTGGTGACCTCCACTACGTCCTTCCGGATACGGTTTGTCAGGCAGTTCATTTTTGCCCCCATCAGGGAACCGTTGCCGATAAAGCGGATTTTATCCGGGTTGATTTCAGGAAGGAGACCGATAACCATGGCCTTTCCCAGGTCAATATAGCTCCCAAACCCTCCGGCCAGAAAAATCTGGTCGACGTCACGGATACTGAGGCCCACTTCATCGAGAAGCGTCATGCAACCGCTGTATATCGCGCCTTTTGCGCGGATGAGGTTGTCGAGATCCGGTTCTGTTAGCGCAATATCCCTGTCGATCTGGGTTTCATCCTTCCATGCA
This sequence comes from Thermodesulfobacteriota bacterium, assembly GCA_042573625.1. Taxonomy (GTDB): domain Bacteria; phylum Desulfobacterota; class Desulfobacteria; order Desulfobacterales; family UBA11574; genus JBHPCZ01. Next base: position 4,008 of record JBHPCZ010000038.1, on the reverse strand, counting down.
AGCACAAACTCAAAAATTCCCTCGTTTTCACGTATGCGGGGCGTATCGAGATCGCGGTTGAATTTCCCCCGATGATCAATGACGCCCATTTCAAACAGTTTGGCTGCGATGATAATCAGTCCGGAACCACAGATACCTTTGGGTCTGACATTGCCGATGGTGATGTTCATGGGTTCGAAGGTGATCGGATCCATGGAATAATCCTCAATGGCGCCCTTAGCGGCCCGCATCCCGAACTTGACGCCGCCGCCTTCAAACGCCGGTCCCGCTGAACAGGCCGCACAGGCAAGCCAGTCTTTGTTCCCGATGACAATTTCGGCATTGGTCCCGATGTCCATAAAGAGGGTCAATTTATCCGTGCGGTACATGCCGGACCCCATGACGCCGGCCACGACATCGCCGCCCACATAACTTGAAATCGCCGGATACACCAATGCCGTGACATGGTCTCCCAGGGCCAGGCCGAGCTCCACGGCCTTTATGGGTGCAAAAAGCGTTGACGCCGGCACATAGGGTGACAACCGGATGTATTTGGGGTTCACCTTCAGCAAGAGCTGGGTCATGGTGGTGTTGCCTGCCAGCGTTATGGTGGAGATCTCATCCGGATCAATCCGTGACCGCCGGATCATCTTCTTGATCAGTTTGTTAATGGTTTCTATGACCACCTCATGGAGCTTTTCCAGGCCGACCGGTTTCTCCGCGTAAATAATCCGGCTGATGACGTCTTCGCCGTAGCTGATCTGCTTGTTGTATTCACCATAAGAGGCCAGAACATCCCCGGTGATGAGGTCGAGCAGTTGGCTGTAGACGGTTGTGGTGCCGACATCAACGGCGATGGCATAGTTTCGATCCGTAGTGTTTCCCGGCTGTATATTGATAATATGTGTCTTTCTCCCTGAGTGGACCGGTCGGGCTAGCGTTGCCGTAATCTTGAAGTTGTCTTCTCTTAAAACATCGGGGATTTTCCGGATTACCGGAAGCTGAACCACAAGGGGATGTTCATCGTATTTGGCCTTGAGGAAAGAAACCAGGCGGGTGACGTCCGGCAGGTTGTCCTGAGCCGTCGGCTCGGGGAGTTCCAGGTATTTCTTTTCTACCGGCGGCACAAAGAGGCCCTTTTCCTTTAACTCGTGGAAGTTCATTTCCCATATGCGGGCCGTTTTTCTCGAGGCTGTTTGTAGGTTCAGCACGCCGGCATCAACCTCCGATTCGATGGGGATACGCACCACAAGGTCGCTCTGGACGGTGGCCGAACAGGCCTGGTGATACCCCTTTTCCAGATCCTCCGGGCTCAGCTTTTCTGTGATGCCGCCATCGACGGTTCCCTCCTCGATAATCACACGGCACTTACCGCACACGCCCTCTCCGCCGCAGGATGCATTAATGTGAACCCCTGCTTCCATAGCCGCGCGGATAAGATTTTCCCCGTGCTCAACCGTTATCTTCTTGTTATGGGGTAAAAATGAAATTGTGTGCCTGTTCATTTTCGTTTCCTTTGCTGAGGCCTATATGGCGGTTGGCTGATGCCGTTTCATTGTTCGCCAGACTATCACAAATCTAACTTCATATTCTGTTTTTACAACATAACACTTTTGTCGATACAATTCTATTGACGTAGATCAAAAATGGGTTGATTTTGATAAATTTTTTGTGCTCATCCTGTTTTTCAGCCTTGTTTCGCCCTGATTGACTGAACGCGCGTGCTTTTAAAGGGTAAAATAAAAAAATCCGCCGAGGTGATAAAATCAAACATCGATTCCAATCAATTTTTCTATGGTTTTTTTAAAGTTAGAGATTTTTTATCGATTGAAGGCGACCTGAAAAAGAGCAGGAGGATTGGTTATGGGAAAGGGCGACAGGAGTACAAAACGCGCTAAAAGTTAGAGGAGCACTTATAGTAAAGTTCGTCCAAAAAAGAAAAATACAAATTTTTTAAGCTGATCTGCAATTTGTTCTTTTGGCAGATATCATCATACAGAAACAGAATATTCAAATGGTATAAACCCGCTGATCGATTGCAGAAAACAGAAGTCACGGGTAAATGATTTCAAGCCATTATCATAGCCATCCGTCCCATTGTTTATTTCAAGAAATGCCGATCTGTTTCTTTCATTGCCGGAGTAAAAGCTATTAAGACTATCAAAGGCTCATTGCCGGTATTCCTTGCGGCGTGGACTTTCTTCATCGGGTTAAAATGAATACTTCCCGGTTTAATGTCGACCCATTTATCATTAACCAGCAATTGTGCCGTCCCCCTGATTACATATTCAATTTCATCATGTTTTTCGTGAAAATGAGGCCCCAATTCAGCACCCGGCATCATCCTAACAACAAAGACACTTATCGTATCATCTTCGGCGATCTTGATGAGCTGGGACTTTTTTCCGGCTGGCAAAGGATTTTCTTTGAGAACTTTATCAATATGCGTCATGATCTGCCAGGTAGTATTTGCTTCATTTGCAAGAGCTAAGGCGGCAAAGGAAGCAAATAAACAAAAAAGAATTCCCAAAATAGCTATATTTCTTATAGGCAACATATCACTACCTCCTTATCCGCAGATTTAGCTGTAACGTTGCATTGGAGAGGGGAGAGGTCAAACCATCGCTCCCTGTTACATAAATTCCTTAATTTTAGTAAAATTCCCTGAGAGCGGAATAAGCAAAAAATCTACATTGTTTATTGTATTCGGAGGAATCACAATGTCTTGGATCAGCCTATTCCTTTCTTAATGCACGATTTTCTGCCTCAATCAATCGGCGATTTCCCCAACTAACAATTTGGGACGGAGATGCCCAGATACTTGTCCATCAGGTCCAGGGCACAATACTGACCGCACATACTGCAGGCCGTTCCCGAAAATTCACTCCTGTTGCGTACTCGGCGGGCACGTTCCGGATCGATGGAAAGCCTGATCTGTTCCTCCCAATCCAGCCTTTTCCGGGCCGTAGCCATTTTCGTATCCCACTCTATGGCCCCTCCGACACCCTTAACGATATCGCCGGCATGGGCAGCAATGCGAGCGGCTATTACGCCTCGCCTTACGTCCTCTGTATCAGGCAGGGTAAGGTGTTCAGCTGGAGTCACATAACACAGGAAGTCAGCTCCCGCAGCAGCAGCAACAGCCCCCCCTATTGCCCCGGCGATGTGGTCGTACCCGGCGGCGATATCAGTTACCAGTGGCCCAAGCACGTAAAATGGAACTCCTTTACAGATGGACTTTTGCAACTGGACGTTAGTTTCAATCTGATTCAAGGGCACGTGCCCTGGACCCTCCACCATCACTTGCACCCCTGCCTCCTGTGCCTGCTGAGTCAATTCTCCAATGATAAGCAACTCCTCAATCTGGGCACGGTCGGTGGCATCAGCCAGGCAACCGGGACGCATTCCATCACCAAGGCTTAAAGTTACATCAAACCTCTGGGCTATTGTCAGCAGGCGATTATAGTGCTCATAAAGCGGATTTTCACACTCGTTATAAAGCATCCAGGAGATTAGAAAAGCACCGCCGCGTGATACCACATCGGCAATTCTGCCCTGCCGCCTGAGCCGATTGATGGCGGTCTGCGTGACGCCGCAGTGCACGGTGACAAAATCGACGCCATCCCTGGCATGCGCTTCAATCGAATCGAACAGGTCATCAACGGTCATCTTAACGATAGCGCCGCGTTTGGATATAGCCTCAATTCCCGCCTGATAAATCGGAACAGTACCCACAGGTAAAGGGCAGGCAGCCATTACGGCCTTTCTTGCCCCCGCTATATCGCTACCGGTGCTCAAGTCCATGACGGCATCTGCACCGGCCTCAACGGCTACCCGCAGCTTTTCCAGTTCGCTTTCGCTATCATCGATGGCTGAAGAGGTTCCGATGTTGGCATTAACCTTGGTCTTAAGCCCTTGCCCGATGCCTCGTGGAGTGAGGTTGGTATGGTTGACATTGGCCGGAATTACAATTGTTCCCTGTTTTATACCCTGCCGGACAAATTCGGCATCCAATCCCTCATACTGAGC
>JBHPCZ010000037.1:0-26186 GCA_042573625.1 Thermodesulfobacteriota bacterium | reverse complement strand
GAGCCGAAGCACGATCTCTACATTCTGTTTGACGGTCATATGGGGAAACAGGCCGATACCCTGAAAAACGTAACCGATTTGACGGCGTAAATCCACAGGGTTGTGATCCATTACATCCCGGCCGTTAACCTCGATGGTACCTTTGGTAGGTTCGATCAGACGATTGATCATTTTGAGGGTAGTGGTTTTGCCGCAGCCTGATGACCCTAAAAGGACCAGTGTCTCCCCCATGGCCACCCTGAATGAGAGGTCCTTGACCGCATAGGAGCGGCCGCCGTCAAAGGTTTTGTAAACATGGGATAGTCTGATCATGGTTTATGTAATGGTCTGCCAGAAAGAGTGCCTGAATATGAATATTGGAAAAAATATATTGATTTATTGATTTGTCTACAGTATAAAATGTTTTAACTAAAACCTTTTTAATAGGAATAAAATAAAATGTCAACTGACAGAAGCGGCAATCCAAATACTCTGGACAATAAATTTCCGCCTGACCACACCAAGCACATCATTTTTTCGATCCGCAGGCTCATTCAGGCCAGCGAGCTCTATACCAAGGAGTTAAATAAAAAATATCAAATAAGCTCGGCACAGCTCAACTGCATTTTAACGCTTGATGAGTACGGCCCTTTACCTCTATCTAAAATCGCCCAGCATATGATGGTCAAATCCAGCACGGTCACCGGCGTTGTCGACCGTTTGGAAAAGAAAGCCCTTGCGGAGCGGATACGAAACTCTCCGGATCGCCGTGTGATTACCATACAGCTCACCGAAACCGGAAAAAAGTTGGCTGAAAATGCCCCACCGCCCATCCAGCAAAAGATCATTGATGGTTTGAGACAAACTGAAAAGGCCAAAATAGAAAATATCGCGCGTTCCCTCAGCATGCTTACCGACATGCTTGACGTCCAGGACTTGGAGGTCAAGTAACATTGCCGGCATTCCCGAACACCTCGTAAAAATAGCCAAAAAAACCTTTACAAGAGATTTTGTTCAATGTTATATTTTCACATAAAACTATTTATGTTGAATAAATACCTGTATAAATTTTCTTTATAGAAAAAACATGCTGATATAAAAGGAGATTAAGATGGAAGTCTTGCCGACCATAGATAAAAATGAATTGGCCAAGCTTTTTGGGAGTGATGAGTTTGGCAACGTTTCCCGTTCGACCTGCACGAAAATAGAAAAGTTGGAAGCGGTATTTGACGAACTCATCGATCCTTCTTTGTACCACCAGAATATGGGGGTCGATTCAGTCAAAAAGGGAGCCGTTCATCTTGACCAAGGCCCGGAATTTAAAAGCCCGAAGCTTTCAAAAACGTTAAAGGACTGCGAGGAAATCGTCTGTTATATTATTACGTTAGGTGATGGCATTGAAGACGAAATCAACCACCTCATGAATGAAAAACACTTGGCAGAAGCATATATCCTGGACGCTATGGCCTCCGTAGCTGTTGATAATATGGTGGCAACGTTTCATCAGCGCATGAAAAACAAATATGAAGATCAAGACAAACAGGTGACCTTATGCTTCAGCCCGGGTTATTGTGATTGGCCCATCACCGATCAGAAAAAGTTGTTTGGCATGTTCGATTCAAATGAGTTGGACGTTGAACTCACAGATTCCTGCTTCATGCAACCCCGCAAGTCTATTTCCGGTGTTTTCGGAATAACGACGGTCAATTCGGACCCATCCGCTCATTCCTATAATCCCTGTTTGGAGTGCAACCGAAAAAATTGTTCCGAGCGAAGAAATTCAGTCCATTAACCTTGCACCGGATTTAATCTAATAATGGAGGTTTAGATGATAACGAGGAAAGGCTTGCCCGGCGGGCAGTACAAGCCTCTGGCCGATGAAGATATTATAAAAATACACAAAACCAGTCTGCGGATCTTTTCCGAAGTCGGCATACAGGTGAATTTTCCGGAAGCCTTGGAACTGTTTAAACAAGCCGGTGCGAATGTCGACGATGCTGCCAAAGTGGCCAAATTCGATCCGGATCTGGTCACAAAACTGATCGAATCGGCCCCTTCGGTTGTCCGCCTTTATGGAAGGGCTGATAATGGTGAGTTGGACTGTGAAATCGGCGGAAGCAATGTTTATATGGGAACCGGCGGAACCGCCCTGAATGTCCAAGATCCGGGCAGCACCGATGCACGGCGATCAAAACTTGGAGACATTGTCAAGATGGCCCGCCTGGTGGATGCCCTGGACAACATTCACTTTTACATGCTCAACGTATTCCCCAACGAACTGCCTGTTGAGAATGTGGATGTTAACCGCTTCGGCGCGGCGCTCAACAATACCCGCAAGCATATAATGGGCGGTGTTTATACGGTTGAAGGGGTCAGAAATGTAATCAGAATGGCGGAAATCGTCGCCGGTTCTTCGGAAAAACTAAAAGAGCGCCCCTTTATATCCATGGTGGCATGTAACATCAGTCCTTTTAAACTTGATCAAAGCTATGGTCAACTTGCCATGGAGGTTGCAAAGCACGGTATACCTGTGGTCGTACCGGCAGAGCCGCTTTGCGGTGCTACCGCTCCTGTTACCCTGGCCGGCAATCTGGTCGTGCTCAACGTGGATACGCTCATCGGTGTGATGCTCACCCAATTGGTTAACCCGGGCACTCCGGTATTATACGGGAGTGTCGCTTCGATCACCGATATGCGTGACATGAAGTATTTATCAGGCGCCATCGAAATGGGCCTGCTGAATGCTGCAGCAGCCCAGATAGCCCGCTTTTACAAACTTCCCTTATATTCCACGGCCGGCATGTCTGATGCCAAAACCAATGATACCCAGGCCGGTTATGAATCGGCTTTGACCGGTTTGTTGGTCGCACTGGCCGGCGGAAATTTTATTCATGACGCCGCCGGTTTTATTGAGTTTTGCATGACCGCCTCATACGACAAGCTGGTAATAGACAATGAAATTATAGGGATGATTATGCGGGCTGTGGAAGGAATCCAGGTAAACGATGAAACCCTGGCTTTCGATGTTTTGAAGAAGGCGGGGCCGGGCGGCCATTTTGTTTCCAACCGCCATACGCGCAAATTTATGCGCACCGAACTGTACCAGCCTCAGCTTAGTGACAGGAATAACCGCCAAGACTGGGAAGAAGAAGGTGCCAAATCAGCCCAGGCTCGAGCGACAGAAATAGTCGAAAAAATTCTAGCAAAGCCTGAAACACCTGTTCTTTCTCCTGAAATACGCACCGAGATCCGCAAAGAGATCCCCGGGCTGCAAGATGGCATAATGTAAATAGGTGATGGAGATAAGCGCTTATGATCATCATTGGGGAAAAAATTAACGCCACCCTTGATGCTGTAAAAACAATCATATTAAATCGTGATACCAAAAGTCTTTTAGATTTAACCCAAAAGCAGGTGGCTGCCGGCGCTGATTATATTGATGTGAATATAGGCACCGGCGTGGGATCACAGGCAGATGAAATTCGATCCATCAAATGGGCGATAGAGAGTATTCAAGGCCACGTCGCAACACCGCTTTGCATTGACAGTGCCGATCCAAAGGTAATTGCTGCCGGCCTTGAAACTTTAAACGGTAAACCTTCCATGATCAATTCGGCCAAAGCCGAAAAGCACAACCTGGAGGCGGTGGTACCGCTTGCCGCCCAACATGATTCATTATTAATTGCCCTGGCCATGGACGAAGACGGCATTGCAAATACGGTGGATGGCCGGCTGCGAGCGTGTGAAAAAATTTGTAACGCCTGCCAAAAGTACGGCATTCCGATTGAAAATCTTTATATAGATCCTTTGGTTATGCCGATCAGTACCGATGTAAACTCAGGACTGGTCACCCTTGAAACCATTTTCGCCATTAAGAAAAGTTTTCCCGGCGCTAAAACGGTGACCGGTCTTTCAAATGTTTCTTTTGGTCTGCCTCAACGACACAGGCTCAATATAGCTTTTTTGCACATGTGCATCTTTGCAGGGCTGGATGCCGCCATTGTCGATCCTTTGGATCAAGAATTGATGGCAGCGGTAAAAACCGCAGAAGCCCTGGCCGGCAAGGATCGTTACTGCCGGCGGTACATGCGGGCCTTTAGAAAGTAAACCCTAAACTGATCGGTTCTAGGTTCAGGGTTCAAGGTTCAAAGGTTATAACATCTTGACATTACTTAACGTTACAAATCAATATCAAGATTGGTCTATCGCACCCATTGGGTGAGTGGCTGCCGCCTCTATTGAAGCGTAACTCTTTTGAATTGAGCCTGTTAGGGCTCATCAACCCGGAACCTTGAACGTTGAACCGCTCAACCTAGGTAAATTTAAGGAGGATATAGTGATTGAATCATTCAGACCGGGGGTATTGGTAAAGCCTTATGAACGTTTAAGCCGTGATCAGTTGCAATGGCTGGATCAAGCATCACTGAACATTTTGTCTGATCCGGGCGTTTGGTGTTACAGCGAGCGGGCAGCACGGCTTTTCAAAGACCATGGCGCTAAAGTTCGAGAAGAGGATTCCTCGGGTGCCAGATGCTGGCGGGTAAGCTTTCCGGGCGGACTTATTAAAGAAGCCGTAGCCAAGGCTCCCTCACGCCTTGTTTTAGGCGCACGCAAACCGGAAAATCGCCTGCTGCTCGACACTGAAGTTCCCAGGGTTTATTTTGGAACAGGATCGGAAGCCAATATATGGCTCGAAACCGAATTGGAAGATTTTGTCAGTGAAAAAGACAGCACCCTCAAAACAAAAGTGCCCCGCTACACAGAGATCAGAGGCAGCACGGCCTTGCTGAGCCGCGCGGCCAAGCTCTGTGAACAACTCGAGCATCTGGATTTCTTTATCCGGCCGCTGAACATCCAGGACCCCGGGATTACCTCCGACAACCATGATGTTAATAAATTTTTTGCCAGCCTGAACAATATCACCAAGCATGTGCAGGCCGGCTTGACCAGCCTGGCACGTTTCAAAGATGTTGTAACCATGGCGGAAATTATAGCAGGCGGCGAAACGGCGCTAAGAGAAAATCCCATCATTTCTTTTATCGCCTGTGTCTTTAAAAGCCCGCTGCAAATTGTGGACGACACCGCTGAAAAGGTTTTTGCCATTGTCGAATCAGGACTGCCTCTTGTCATTTCTTCTTCGCCCCAGGGAGGATCGTCCGCACCCATCCAGGAGGCCGGCATGGTCGCCCAGATCAACGCCGAGATTCTGGCCGGGATTACACTGACGCAACTCATCAGAGAAGGTGCGCCGGTGCTTTATGGCAGCGTTCCGGTTCGGGCTAGACTGGATGATCTGCATGACCTTTACGGCTGCCCTGAATTCAACCAGTATAACATCGACTGCGTTCAGATGGCGCGTTATTATAAAGTCCCATGCTATTCCACTGCCGGCGTCGGCGATGCCAAAGTGCCGGGCATGCAGGCCATGTTTGAGAAACTGTTTACCCATCTTTACATGGCAACCAGCGGCGCACAATATATCCACTATGCCTTTGGTCTTTTGGACCGGACCAACTGTTTTTGCCCGCTGCAGGCTGTGCTTGACAATGAACAGGTCGGGAAAATCAAACATTGTCTTCGGGCGCCCAAGGTTTCTGTGCAAGATACCGATGATGCCGTCAAAATGGTAAAAAAAGTGATGGCCTCCAGCCACCGGCTTTTTGCCCGCCACGCGCGCAAAGCCATGCACAGCGGGGATATATCCAGCCCTTATCAGTTCGAAACCAAAGATAAAAAAGACAACGTCATTGAAAACGCACTTGAGTACATGGCTCGTCTGGAAGCCAAGCCGGCCCATCACCTGGACTCGGCTGTGGTGAATGACATATATAATAAGGTGCCGGGCCTTCTGCCGGGTCTAAAAACAGCATAATCAGACAACGAATTGGGAGGAATGATTAATGAATAGCAGCGAACTTCTTGAAAAGATTGCATTCAATGTTATCCAGGGAAGAGTGGAAGCTGAAGATGACGGCTTTGATCCGGGTCTGGAAGGCCGGCCGGCGGTAACAGAGCTGGTAACCGAAGCGTTGGATCAAAATATAGACCCCAAAAAGATTTTGATGGAATCATTAACCGAATCCATGGAAACCGTGGGTGAAAAATTTGAAAAAAAAGAATATTTGATTCCGGACATGCTGGCCTCGGCCGAATGTGTGGGGGTTGCCATGGATTTATTGGCGCCGCATTTGATCAAGGCTGGCGTTGAGAGCAAGGGCAAGTTTGTAATTGCCACCGTAAAAGGTGACCTTCATGACATCGGCAAAAATATTGTCGCCATCATGCTCAAGGGGGCGGGATACCAGGTCATTGATCTGGGAACGGATGTCTCTGCGGACCGGATCACGGCAGCGGTCAAGGAAAACCAGGCCTCTTTTCTGGGTCTTTCGGCATTGTTGACCACCACCATGCGCGTTATGGGTGAGGTTGTTGAGCAACTGAAAGAAGAAGGGGTGCGGGACAGCGTCAAGGTCCTTATCGGCGGTGCCCCCACATCCATCGAATTTGCGCACGAGATCGGTGCGGATGCCTATTGCAAAGATGCGTTTCAGGCCATCGACCTTTTAAAAACAACGGCCGCTTGAACGGTTGTCTTCAAGGAGAGTAAGGATGTCAGAGAAAAAAGCATATACCCAGGCATTTCAAACCGGAAAGTACGACAAGGCCACCGGCCTGCTGGGAAAATATGACAATGTCAGAAGATTTTGGGAAGATCAGGTGACCGCCATCTTTTTACGCCCCGCCCTCAACGATCTGGTAGCGCGCAAGAAAAAGCGATTGGAACGTTTGCGCATACTGGATGTGGGCTGCGGCAGCGGGGACGGGTATGACCTGATTATGGGGGTTACCACCAAGCACCCGGGCATCCATGATTACATTGTCAATGCCGTCACCGACGACATGTTAAAGGAATATGTCGGCATTGATCTCAACGAAAATCTGATTCAGCAGGCGCTGGAATACTATGGTGACAAACCCAAATTACGATTTGAAACAACAGACATTTCCCAGGGTATGATTCCTGGCATTTTGGGTGAAGAACCGCCGTTCGATTTATATTTTACTTCTTTCGGGACCCTTTCACACTTTACCAGTGAGCAGTGCATTAAAATCATCGCCGACATCTTAAGGCACGCACCTGACCAGGCCCTTTTTATGGGAGACTGGCTCGGTCGTTACACCTTTGAATGGCAGGATTTGTGGCACCACCCGGCCGATCAGGAGTACTTTATGGACTACCGCATATCCTATATCTATCCCGAAGAAGAGAGAGCCGCGGCCGATGTGGCCGCTTTTCCGCTCAAGCTTGTCTGCCGCCGGGAAATTGAAGATATCATAAAAAAGGCCTCTCAGCAGGCCGGTGTCGAAATCAAACCATTGGTCTATTTCGATCGCTCCATATTCATCGGCCGCCACCTGGACACGGGGGATTACAACAAAAACTGCCCCAAGCTTCGCGGCCCGGTCAACGCCCTTTTTGAAACTTACGTGCGCACGGATTTTGAGAATTTATTGGTCGATTACGTCCCCCGGCCGGGATTTGAGCACCTCAACAACTTCTTTGAATCGTTTTTCATGTCCAGCAACGCCCTGGTCAAATACACCATGGGTCTTTTAGGCGACTACGATTGCGACACCGGTAAGCTGGAATGTACCCCGGATATTCTTCCCTATTACCCCAAACCGCTTCAAGAAGCCATGGAAACCATGCGCAGGGTCGTAGAGGCCGTGGGCTGGTTAAAGTGGGGAGATGTGCGCGCCAATCTGATCGAATCCGTCCTCGGCTTTGCCCTGCGAAAGCTTGAAATGGAGCTTCAACCCGGAACGGGGATGGGGCACGGACTCGTCGGAATTTTTGAAATCAGAAAATAAAATCGTGTTACGATTTTATGAAGCGCGGCTACGCCGCTCTGTTTGCCTCAGCCCTCTGGCCTGCGGTACCGCGCTTTTTCCTTAAAAATGATTTTATATTTTTTCATACAAGATTCATGAAATACTAATGCTTGGAAGAAAGGAAGCATTGAATGAGTGGATTTGCTGTCGTCTATAACAAAAAAGACCGCCTGGAACTTGAGTCGATGTTTAGTTTAATCCAACATCGTGGTCCGTATTTATCAGGGATATTCGAAGATAAACGCATCGCAATGGCACAGAACTATCTGAAAGGCGACATTTTTGGAAACCCGGATGTCGTGTTAGCGGGAGACAATACACAGGTGCCGGCCTTTAATGCCGAGTCTCCGGAATTAAGAATCTGCTACGACGGTCAGATGGGAAACTGGCAGGAATTAGCTCCGGTCAATGGAGTACCGGACGGTCCTTTCCGGGAGGAGCGCCTGTTGCTACAACTTTACCAAAACCACGGCAAATCCATATTTTCGCATTTAAATGATGCCATCTTTGCTTTTGTGATATCCGACGGCGAAAACCTTTTTGCCGCCAGAGACCTTTTAGGCATCAAAACCCTGTTTTACGGTCGGAAAAACAAAAGTCTTTATTTTGCTTCCGAATTAAAGAGCCTGGTAGAGATCACCGACGATGTCTACGAATTTCCACCTGGACATTATATGGACGGTTCGGGTACGCTGACCCGCTTTGCCGAACTGCCCCAAAGTCCACCGGAAATCCGTAAAGACGACCTTGACGCAATAACGGCAACGATCAGAGATATTATCCAGCGCAGCTTCAATAATCGCGTAGACTTCAATGTGCTCACCGGCAGCCTGCTCAGCGGCGGCATCGACAGCAGCGTTATTGCCTGGCTGGCGAGTGCCGCTTACAAGAAAAAATTCGGAAATAAGCAGCGTCTAAAAACATTTGCCTTGGGCGTGGGAGAAAGTGAAGATATTCAATGCGCCCGCTTAATGGCCGACCATATCGACTCCGACCACCATGAACTGATTGTGGATCTTGACCAAATCCTGGCTGTGCTGCCCGAAGTGATCCGGTGTTTAGAGTCCTTTGACCCTTCCCTGGTGAGAAGCTCTGTGTCGAATTATCTCATTTCTAACTATGCAAAAGAACAAAAAATTGAAGTTTTGCTTTCCGGCGAAGGCGGAGATGAGGTTTTTTGCGGGTACATGTATCTCAAGGAATTTCCGATCGAAGAATTGTTTGCCCGGCAAATGGAATGCATCGGCTTTTTACATAACAACGCCTCTTTGCGCCTGGACCGCATGAACCTTTGCAACTCTATTCGGGTAGTGACCCCCCTGATATCCGGCGAATTGCTCAACTATGCCATGACCCTTCCCCCTGAATATAAGCAAAAACCTGATGGCGACCAGAAAATCGAAAAATGGATCTTCAGAAAGGCTTTTGAAAACGTGCTGCCCAAAGAGATCGCATGGCGGCTGAAACAGGAATTCTCCCAAGGATCCGGCTCGGCCGATGTACTTCCGGCATATTTCGAAGAGACGATTAAAGATGAGGAGTTCCTGGGATCTCAAAAAAAGTTCCCCGTAATACGGAGCAAGGAAGAACTTCACTATTTCAAAATCTTCTTAAAGCACTTTGGCAGCGGTCGAGCAGTAGACACGGTGGGTCAGTGGATTCGATTATAAAAAGGTGATGCATTGCTTATTATCGGCGAAAAGATCAATACCAGTAGGAAAAAAGTTGCCGAAGCCGTAGAGAAGGCGGATTCGGAGTTAATCATTCGTATAGCCCGCGAGCAGGTCGACGCCGGTGCCCACTTTATTGATGTGAATGCCGGAACTTTCCTGGAAAAAGAAATAGATTGTCTTGCATGGCTTGTTGAAACCGTACAAGGCGCCGTCGACATCCCCCTGTGCCTGGACAGCCCGAATCCTTCGGCGCTTGCCGAAGCCCTTAAACGTCACCAGGGAATTCCGATGATCAATTCCATTTCTCTGGAAGAAGATCGTTTTCAAGACCTTTTGCCGGTGATTACCTCACAGCCGTGTAAAGTTGTGGCCTTGTGTATGGCTCAGACCTCCATGCCGACAACAGCAGACGAGAGGGTCGCCGTGGCTGCGGAGCTTATTGAAAAACTCACCAACGCCGGCATTGCCCTGGAAGACATCTATGTTGATCCCTTGGTGCAACCCGTATCGGTCGACGTGAGCATGGGAAACGCCGTGCTTGAGGCCATTCAACGGATTATGGAAACGTTTCCGGGAGTACACACCATCTGCGGACTTTCCAATATTTCTTATGGCCTGCCGCTCCGCAAACTTGTAAATCGCAACTTTCTGGCACTGGCGACAGCCCGCGGACTCTCGGCCGCCATTCTTGACCCTACGGATAAACGTCTCATGGCTACCCTTCTTTCCACCCGGATGATCCTTGGCAAAGATGAATACTGCGCCAATTTTATCGACGCCTATCAAAACGGCATTATTAATAAAGATTAATAACTGGGGCAAAAACGAAAATTAAAGGGGAGAAAACCGATGAGCTATCAAACACTGTTGGATGCGGTTATCAAAGGAGATATCAAAACGGCAACCGAAGAAACCCTTAAGGCTGTTGATGTCGGCCAAAAGGCCCAGGACATTCTTGATCAGGGGCTTATAGAAGCCATGAATGTTGTGGGCGACAAATTTTCCAAAGGTGCCATATTTGTTCCCCAAATGCTGCGCTCCGCCAAAACCATGCAGGAGTGTGTCGAGGTGTTAAAACCGCACTTTAAGGAAAACGCCATGACAACCAAAGGTAAAATCGTTATCGGAACGGTTAAAGGCGATTTACACGACATCGGCAAAAACCTTGTGGGCATGATGCTGGAAGGCGCCGGTTTCAGTATTATCGATCTTGGAGTGGATGTTGCTCCGGAAGTGTTTGTTGATAAAATCAAAGAAGCGGATGCCGATGTTGTGGGCATGTCGGCATTACTTTCTACCACAATGCCCTCTATGTCTTTGACGATCAAGGCTTTGGCTGATTCGGGCTTAAGGGACACCGTGAAAGTCATCATTGGCGGCGCACCGGTTACAAGAAAATATGCCGAGGATATCGGGGCCGACGCTTACGCTTCGGATGCAGGCTCGGCGGTGCTTGAAGCCAAAAAGCTTCTTAATATAACCTGATTATAACCGTTCAAACGAAAAAACAACTTTGAACTTCTGAACCCTGAACCTGGAACCGATCAGTTTAGGAAGGAGATACCATGGAACTCGGACCTATCCCCACATTGCAGCCACGGCTCAAAGTTCTCAACCGCCGGCAGGCGCTGGCGATTCACACAGCAGCCCTGGAAATTCTTGAAAAGATCGGCATAAAGATGGAACATGCCGAGTGCCTTGACATGCTTGCCGGCGCCGGTGGAAAAGTATTTGATAAAGACTGGATACGACTGCCCGCCTACCTGGCCGAAGCAGCCATCCGATCCGCACCGCGCCAGATCACCCTGTATGATCAGCTTGGTAATAAAGCCATGGCCCTGGTGGATGAAAACCCGTTTTACGGCACAGGCTCGGATACGACCTTCACGATAGATCTGGAAACCGGAGAGCGGCGCAGGTGTGTTCTTGAAGATACCGCTAACTTTGCAAAGCTTGTGGACGGTCTCGAAAACATCTCCTTTGCCATGTCCATGGGGAACCCCGAGGATGTTGCCAACGTCGATTATATTTATGTTTACGCGTTTGCTGAAATGGTTAAAAATACCAACAAGCCGATCGTGTTTATCGCCGACCGCGGCCAAGACATGGCCAAAATTCACGAAATTGCCTGCCTGGTCGCCGGAGGCGAAGACCAACTGCGCCAAAAACCGTTTCTTTTGAATTATTCGGAAGCCATCAGCCCGTTGCGTTTTCCCGCACATGTCATGGACAGGCTTCTTTTTTGCGCCCGCAAAGGGATCCCTATTTGCTTCCCATCCGGTTCAAATGCCGGCGGCGGCGCACCGGTAACCCTGGCCGGGGCGATGGCCATGGGAATTGCTGAAAACCTGGCAGGGCTGATTGTGCATCAACTTGCCGCTAAAGGGGCGCCGTTTCTTTTCGGCCCCAACGTCAGCGCTCTTGACATGAAGTCCGCCGTCGTATCCTACGGTTGCCCTGAATGGAGCCTGACCCAGGCGGCTTTAGCGGATATGCGTGACGAAATATACGGTCTCCCCATTTGGTCCTTTGCAGGGGCATCGGATTCAAAAGTGGTGGATGCCCAGGCAGGTGCCGAAGCCATGTTTTCGATTATTACCGCCATGCTTTCCCGGTGCAATCTTATCCATGATAACGGATACATCGAGTACGGCAGCACGTCCTCCCTTGAAATGGTCACCATTGCCAATGAATTGGTTGCCATGGCGCGCTTTTTCACCCGCGGTATTCCGGTAAACGAAACCACCCTGGCTCTGGACGCACTGGAAAGGGTTAAAAATGCAGGCCCCCAGGCATTCTTTTTAATGGACGACCACACCTTTGAGAACTTTGAGCAGGCGCTTTTTCTTCCCAAGCTTATAGACCGCAGCCGCTTTGATACCTGGGAAGCCGAAGGGTCAAAGGATCTTTACACACGCAGCAATGAGGAGGCCAAACGGATTCTGGCCGAACATCAGGTAACGCCCAAAGATGACGGCGCATTAAAAGAGATCGACGACCTATTAAACGCTTTATAATCCCAATTGAGCGATAACACGCTCAATTGGAAATTGTTTGTTATCTGTTATTCGTTATTTGAAGGCAAATGGATTGTTTTTTTTAATTTCCTTGGCGGTTAGATATAATTTTGATCTTAGAAAACCAATAACGGATAACGAATAGCCCCAATCGAGTTTTGACTCGATTAGGGTATAACTGAAGTAGGTATTACATTGCTAACTCGCGCTGAAATCGACAAAATCGACCGGGCCGGACGCAGAATACTCAAACGCGTAGGGGTTAAGATACTCGACCGCCAGGCCCTGAAGATGCTCAAGATTGCCGGAGCCAGTGTTGATGATAAGGCCGAGCGGGTCTGTTTTTCCGGCCGGTGGCTCGATAAAACCTTGTCAAACGCCCCGCAGCAATTCACCCTCTACTCCCGCGACGGTAAAAATGATTTGCACCTCGGATCGGGCAATGTTTATTTCGGTAACGGCGGCCGGGTGTTTCGCATTCTGGATATGGGCACCGGGGGGTACCGCCCGACCATCCTAAAAGACGTGGTCAACACCGCGCATCTTGTCGATCGTCTTGACAACATCCGATTTTATATTATTGCCTGTCAGGCTCACGATCTGGATGCCGAGTTTTATCATCTGAATGATTTTTTTCATGCTTTCAGCAATACCACCAAGCATGTCATGGGCGGGTGTGACACGATCGAGGGTGTTCGGCAACTGTGGCAACTGGCCAGTTTCTTGGCAGGCGGGGAAGACCGGTTAAAAGAACGCCCCTTTGTTTCCGTGATCACCAATCCCATAAGCCCGCTGACTTTAGATGCCAACACTCTTAATATATTAGAGTTTTGTGCTTTAAACGGCATTCCGGTCACCTGTGCTCCGGCTCCTATTGCAGGCGCTACTTCCCCGGCGACTCTGGCGGGCACCCTTGCCCAGTTGCATGCCGAGGCCCTGGCAGGCGTTGCCATTGCTCAAATATTCAGCCCCGGCGCCCGTGTGCTGTACGGTGCCGTTCCAACTGCCATGGACCTGCGTACCATGGATCTTACCATGGGCTCGGTTGAAACCGCCATGTTGAATACCTGCGCCGTTCATTTGGCAAAACATTACAACCTACCGATTTATGCATCCGCAGGCGTAACGGATGCCAAAATCCCCGACATTCAGTCCGGTTTTGAAAAAGGCGTTTCTTATTTGCTGGTCGCAATGGCCGGGGCCGATTATGTTCATCTGGCCGCCGGAATGCTGGACTCCGGCAACTCGATCTCCTACGAACAATTCATCATTGACAACGAGATCCTGGGGATGGTCCACCGATTGACCCGCGGCGTTGACGTAAACCAAGAAACGCTGGCCGTTGACATCATCGAAAACGTGGGGCCCGGCGGCAACTACGTTACCGAAGAGCACACGGTAAAGCATATGTTCAAACAGTTCTTTTACCCTACCCTTGCTATTCGCATGAATTTCGACCGCTGGCAGGAGCAAGGCAAGCCCACACCGCTGACCAATGCCCATGAGCTGGCTCGAACATGGCTTGAAGAAGTCGAACCTGTATTGAGTCTGGAAAAAATGCTGGAAATCAAAAGTAAATTTCCGGAAATTGTAAACACATAACTTCAATAAAGACGGTTTGATTCTGAAAACATAGTCCTAAAAGCCAGGTTAAAAACGACGGCTCAAACGTAAATTAAGGTTAAAGGTTCAGAGGTTAACCCTGAACAGGAAACCTTGAACCCTGAACGGGAAATCAACATGTCTATTCGCATCATCGCATGTGGTGTCTTTCGTGATGCACTCAGACAAATTGAACCGCAGCGTTTTCACCAGAATGTTGCCGTCACCTATATCGACCCTTATCTGCATAATTATCCCCAAAAGCTGAAAGAGGAAATACAGCACCAAATCGATCTGGCTCAAAAAGCAGGAGACCAAATCCTGTGTCTGTATGGAAGGTGTTATCCGGACTTAGATGACCATCTTGATGAAATGGGCATTCCCAGAGTTCTCGGTGCACACTGTTACGAGATTCTGCTGGGAAGCAATCGCTTCCAGAGATTGATCGATGAAGAAACAGGAACCTATTTTCTTGAAAAGGAACTTGTTTTAAACTTCTCCGAATATTGTGCCGAACCCCTTGAGCTGAATGATCCCCTGTTGCGGGAAGGTTATTTTCAGCACTACAAAAGGCTTGCATATATCCGTCAGCCGCTTGATCCTGATCTTATGATATCGAGAGTACAGGAAATCGCGCAACTGGTGGATCTCGAACCCGTAATCATTGATGCCGATTATTCCGAGTTACGGGCAAACCTGTTCAAATTCTTTTCTGATTGAAATATTCTGCATCACATTGTACAAGGCTTTCAACAATGAAAAAACCCAAAGCCACCCATAAAAAGCCGAAAAGAAAACCCCGCCGTTTGGTGAAAAAAGCAACGAATAAAAGGGTATGGCTAAATGTCCTGCCTGACGATATCTGGATCAAGGTCCGGCGAGGTAGCACCGTATGGAAGGCGCTTCAAAACACGGAAATTGAATTGGAGGGTGATTGCGGCGGGCTCGGAAAATGCGGAAAGTGTAAAATCAGGGTGATTACGCCTATAGGTGCGCCTACCGGCGAAACTACGGAACTCCTCGATCCCGAGGAATTAGAGCAGGGGATTCGCCTGGCATGTCGCACCAAGATCCGAAAAACCCTGGCAATCTATACCGAAGAAAAGGATGATGAGACGGAACTTTTTCAGATACTTAAACACGGTCATATGCCTGCGGTAGAGCTTGACCCCCTTATTGAAAGACATCTGGTAAGCATTCCGCCACCGAGTCTTGAAAACTCGCTTTCCGACGTTCAGCGCATCCGAGAGGCGTTAGGCCCTGAATATCAGGACTTGAAAACCACGTATCGCTGTCTCTTTTCCCTATATAAAAACTTACGGGCTACTGATTTCGAAGGAGAGGCGATTATCCACAACAAGTGCCTGCTGGAATGGCAGCCGCGGGATAGTATTGGCGGTATATTCGGGCTGATATTCGATCTGGGAACCAGCACCTTGGTGGGTAAACTGGTGAACCTAATAGAAGGCCAAGAAGTGGCGGTCATCTCCAGGCTCAATTCGCAGCGCAAATACGGAGCCGATGTTATCAGCCGCATTCAATATATAAAAGGGCATCCCAAACGTCTGCTTCACCTGCAAAAATTGTTGATAAGAGACCTGAATATAATTACCAGGCGTCTGCTGGAGTCCTTTAGGCTAAAGCCGAATGATATTCTTGTTGCGGTCGCTGCCGGCAACACCACCATGCAGCATTTTATGCTGAGTCTGGATCCCAGTGGAATTGCCGAAGCCCCATTTGCGCCCTTAATCACAGAAGGCATGACTTTTCGGGCTCAGAATGTGGGTTTGGAGTTGCACCCCGATGCCATGCTTTACGTGATGCCTGCCAAGTCCGGATATATCGGCGGTGATCTGATCGGATTTATTCTATCATCCGGGGCGGCAGAGCAGGATGACAAGCTGTTACTGGGCCTGGATTTAGGAACCAACAGCGAAATTTTCCTGGGTAATAAAAACAGAATGCTTACCTGCAGCGCTGCCGCGGGGCCGGCACTGGAGGGCGCCAAAATTTCCCACGGCATGATTGCCAAGGCCGGTGCTATTGAAAGCTTTCTGTTTGAAGAAAACGACCTTTTCTACAATGTCATAGGAAACATCAAACCAAAAGGGCTTTGCGGAAGCGGCCTGGTAGGCCTGGCGGCGTTGCTGTTGCACCATGGTATTGTAAGCCCGGACGGTCTAATCTATCCGCCCGGGCACCACCAAAGCGCAAATCCGCTATCAGCGAGGGTGATTCAAGCCCGAAAAAATGAAGTCCATGACTTTCTTGTTTCTTCTGCCCAAGAAAGCCTAAACGACCGACCCGTCGTGCTGACCCAGAAAGATATCCGTGAGTTGCAGCTCGCCAAAGCCGCTATAGCTTCCGGCATTAAAATCCTTTTACAAACATTGGGCGCCGGCATTGAAGATATCGATGCTATCTATTTGGCCGGTGCTTTGGGCAACTATGTCCATCCCCTCAGCGCCATGCGCATCGGTCTGCTGCCAAGGGTCGACCCGGAAAAAATAATATCCCTCGGCAATGCAGCGTCAACCGGCGCAAACATGATCCTTTTATCAAAACGTTACTGGGAAAGATCCGCTGAAATCGCGGCAGATCTGGAACACATTGAACTGTCAGGGCATGCCGATTTCTTCGATAGCTTTATTGAAGAGATGAACTTTCCAGCTGAAAATCTGTGGTAATAATTCTGCTGACGTGGAGTTTTTCAACCAGAGCTTTATGTTTCAGCGAAATGGATGATCTTTTTTAAGTTGAGTTGAAAACAACATCACCGCCGCAATCTTTTCGTTAAAAGTGGACCATGGATTTTGGGGATATCTTGCAAGTACCTTTGTTCACTCGCAATTGTGATACGATAATATCGTATCACAAAAATTACACCCTGTCACTTTTTTGGGATTTCTTGCCGACATTCAAAATATGAATTTATTGACGGGCACAAACCGATTTTTCAAAAAGCTCATCCCGCCACTATTTTGAATACGACAATTATCAGCAGAGCCAGCGGGTAATAACTGGCCATGTTGAACAGCGCCATCGCATATTGAGGCGCTTTGGTTTGATAAAGAAGGGCGGCGGGCAACACGAAAAAACAAAAACCGGTTGCCACGGAAGCAACTGCAAAGGGAAATTCAAAAACAATCGGAGAAAAAAGGAAAACAACAACAGGAAACATTGCCGAAACGATCAGAGCGCCTAAAATAATTTGATTGGCCTTGTCAATTCCCAGTCGAACCGGAATGGTCTGAGCTTGAAGCCGGCGATCTTCCTCGATGTCGGTCCAGTCATTGGGAACGTTCTGACCACCGATTTCCCATAGAAACAACCAGAGAAACAGCATCAACAAGAACATGGGGGAAGGATTTGGATCCACTGCAAACACACCTGCAATCGCCCCCGCGGTCTTGACGCCTCCGCTGACCAGGGTTCGAAGATGAGTGACTTTGAGTAGCAGGCAGTAGACCGTCTCAAAGACACAACCGATGACAAAGATCAATATGCAAACAGGATTTAAATAGTAGGCGCCCAGTATCGCCACCATCGACCAGGCCAGAGTCCACAGCACCCCTTCTGTGTAGCTCAAATATCCCTGGGCCATAGGGTGACGCACCGTCAATGCATCCAGATCACATTCGATGTCAGGTGCCCCGCAAAGTCGTATTTTTTCCCTGTCAACCTGATAATCAATGACATCGTTGAGGGCGTAAACCGCCGTATAACCGGCAAACGTCGTGATAAGCCCGATAACAATCACTTCAACAGACGGGAATCGGCCAAGCCATAGCAGTGCTCCCAGTGCAGGAGTGGCCATGTCCAGCAAACCATGGGGTGTCCTGGAGAGAGCCCAGAAAAGTTTAAGGCGGGATATTCCGGTATATGGGTTGGCGGGCTGTGTCATCCACTTATCCGAATCCTAAACAACCGATTAACAACCTGAATCGTTCACGAAAACCGCTATCCATTAGCATGTAACCCGTATTTGGGTCAAGACGGCATTGGCGTCATCTTCTGTATCACAATTAATTTTGATACAAAAGTGTCTCACAAAACAGCCGGAGATCCCCTTTTATTTGCGAGTTCCTCCCGGTATAAACTAAATTGTCCGGCGGCTCGGAGCGTTATTTTGACAACTGCTATAACCATCGAACGCCAATGGTCAAAGCTTCCATTCCGGATATTTCTAACATATTGATGAACAAATCAACGGCATGTTTTCTTCCCTTCTCGTCATCAGTAATGTGGCACGCTTATTGCTTTTTAATATAATTAAAAACAAATTTGAAATGCATAATTTTACTCTGGTATTACAAGGAAGATGACTGCCGTTAAATCAATTGTCGTAAAGGAGATATGCCATGATGCGGTTGAAAGATATAAAACAGAACCCCGCTCTGTTAAACGCCATAGACTGGGAGATGACGCCGGAAGAAGCGGTCAGGTTGTATCTTGAATGGGGGAATAACTGGGCCGGCGGCAACTATGTCATCCGGTCCAAGGATGATGTAACCCATTATTTTGTAGTCGATACCTGGACGGAAAATCCGGTTGTCTTCCTCGTTCGCCGAAATTCTGAAGAGGCGCTGGAACTTGCAAGGATTGATTTGCCGAATAACCTGAGAAAAAGCTATCTTGAAGAAAATGGGAATCTCAAGGGCGTTTACGCGGTCGAAGGTGAAATTAAAACCTGGCTTAAAAATCAACTCGAAGAAATGTGAGGATGAGGAAAAAATGGAAAAAAAAGTACTGAACGCCATGAAAAAGGCGGGAAAACCGGTGCGGCCGGGCGAAGTCGCAAAGATGATCGATGCGGAGAGCAAAGAAGTCTCAAAGATAATCAGCGGACTTAAAAAGAAGGGAAAAGTGATGTCGCCAAAAAGGTGCTACTATGCACTCAGTGACGACTAACCGAAATATCGTCCTGCCGCTTTTAGCCAAAGCGATACCATTGGGCAACCCTCTACCCGGTACAGCACCCCACTTTTGCAAAAAATGTGGGAGGCGGTGGAAATCAATTTAATTATTCAAAGGCTTTTCCCGGCTTTACCCCCAGCGGTTTAAGGAATTTGGCCAGAGGACAAAACCCGGTTATTGAAGATTGAAGCAAATTGGCACCAACAAAGGCAGTAAACAATAACCAGTACGGACTGTGAAATCTTGAGAGCAGCAGGCTGAGCAATACCATACTGCCGGCAAACCCGAGTACAATACGATCGATATTCATAACAGCGCTTCCTTTCTCGTAAAATAATTTTTTCCATATATAAATATCCGGCAATCTATATGTTGAATTGTGTTTTGAAATCTGTTATGTTTTAATTGTTAAATACATCCCAAGTATTCATTATGACAAGAAATTATTTCATAAAAATGCGATTGAGTCAACCACATGACCATTGTTTGACGCGATGATGATGACAAAACGTTTTGTTTTTTATAAAATGGGCTTTCATTGATCTTTTAAAGGAGGAAATTATGGGTTTTGAATCGTTTGAGGAGATTGTTAATTATGCTATCGAGAAAGAGAAAGAGGCCGCCGCCTTCTACGCGGAATGTGCTGAGCAGGAACCTTTTGAAGCTGTAAGAGATAGCCTGCTGGATTTTTCCAAAGAAGAAAAAAAGCACCAGGCCATGCTGGAAAACCTGGGGAAAAACAAGGAACTTGTGGAGGAATACAAACTAAAATGGGTCCCCGATATTAAAAGAAGCGACTATATAGAAGAAATTAAATATGAAAAAGGGATGCATTTTGTAGATATTTTACGACTGGCCATGAAGCGGGAAGAACAGGCGCTGAAGATGTATAACGAACTTCAGGGAAAGACCGATAATCCTGAAAATGTTAAGGCTTTCCAGATACTCTGCCAAGAAGAGGCCAAACACAAATCGTTTTTTGAAACCCTTTATGACGACTATATGGCCGAGCAGGGGGACTAAAATCGGTCTCTGATATTGGGTCCGCGATATACGGCGTTTTCAAATAAGATTGTTATGGTTTGATGAGGACAGGTCATGTCATATTGCCTGCCTGACCTGTCCTTCTTTATGTTGTAACATTATCAAGCAGTCAGGCAATTCATCAACTCCTTCCCAGAATCGGTCATTTTTCAAAGGCCTCGCGATATCCACAGGGGATGATGGCATCATCGATTCCACCATCTCTTCACTTTATAGCCCTAATCGCGTCGAATCACTTGCCACGATGAGGTCACAACTATGGATCTTACGGAAACTTTGAATGCTGAATTCATCGACAAACAATATAAAATTTGGAAAGCCGATTCAAACGCAGTTTCCAGAGACTGGCGTTTTTTCTTTGAAGGCTTTGAAATAGGCGTTTCCAGAGAACAGGAAGCCGTCGCAGAATGTGACGAAGACTCGGCACTTCTGCAGTCCCGGTTGGAAGCACTCATTTACCGTTATCGTGATATCGGACATCTCCTGGCCTGCCTGGATCCGCTGGTGTCATGTCCCACCGATCATCCGCTTCTCAACTTTTCCGCATTCGATTTTACCCCGGAAGATCTGAACACTGAATTTTATTCCCGGGGTCTTTTAAAAAACAATCGGGCACCTTTGCGGGATATTATCAAAACACTGAAAGAGACCT
Source organism: Thermodesulfobacteriota bacterium (assembly GCA_042573625.1). GTDB lineage: Bacteria > Desulfobacterota > Desulfobacteria > Desulfobacterales > UBA11574 > JBHPCZ01. The sequence goes on along the minus strand of JBHPCZ010000037.1, from coordinate 5,409 downwards.
ACTGCCGATCTGTCGGTGTAGAATTTATGCATCTCCAGGATCCTTCTGAGCGCCAGTGGCTTCAGGATCGAATGGAACCGGTTCAAAACCGACCGAACCTGAATCGTGAAACCCGACTAAAAATTCTTAAAAAACTCTATCAGGCCGCTCTTTTTGAGCAATTTCTTCATAAAAAATATATAGGGGTAACCCGCTTTTCCATTGAAGGTGCTGAAGCAATCATTCCCATGTTCGATGAACTCATCCGTTTCGCAGCTGAGCGAGGTTGTCAGGAAATTATCCTCGGCATGGCTCACCGGGGAAGGCTGAATGTGCAGGCCCATATACTTCAAAAATCATACGAAGAGATTTTCAGTGAATTTGAAAGTTGTTATAACCCGGATGATATTTTTGGGGCTGGTGACGTCAAGTATCATAATGGATACCTGGCGGATGTCAACGTAGACAATGACCGTGTCCTTCGTATTTTTCTGATCAACAACCCGAGCCATCTGGAGTCCGTGGATCCGGTGGTACAGGGGTTTTCCCGAGCCCGGCAGGATATGTTGAAAGAAAACAGTAAAAACCGGGTGATCCCGCTTCTAATTCATGGGGACGCGGCATTCGCCGGTCAGGGAATTGTCGCCGAAACTTTGAATATGTCCCAGTTGTCGGGTTATGGAACCGGCGGTACAATCCACCTGGTTATCAACAATCAAATCGGTTACACAACCCTTCCTGAAGATGCCCGTTCAACCCGTTATGCTACGGATATCGCCAAAATGCTCATGATTCCCATCTTTCACGTACACGGGGAGGACCCTGAGGCTGTTGTTCACGTTGCCCGCCTTGCTGCTGAATATCGCATGAGTTTCAACAAAGACGTGGTCATCGATGTAATCTGTTACCGGCGGTACGGTCACAATGAAGGGGATGAGCCGTACTTCACGCAACCGCAGATGTACGATCGAATTCGAGACCGGGAGCCGATTCACGGCATTTACGCCAATAAACTGATGGAAGAAGGCAGCATCCGGAAAAAAGATCTGGCCGATGTTGAAAAAGAGATCAACAGCAGATTGGAGGAAGCCTTTCAGGAGATTCACAACAGCGCCTGCCCCTTTCCCGAATCCCGATTTTATGAAAACTGGGAAGGTTTCCACGGGCGTTTCTCCCACGAACCTTTTGAGACCGGTGTTTCCAATAAGAATCTTTTAGCTTTTGCACGGAAACTCAATGCTGTTCCGTCCGGATTTTCCCTGAATCCGAAGCTGGACCGCCTGCTGAAAAAACGACTGAAGACCGTTGCAGATGGGGCGGGTATCGACTGGGCCAATGCTGAGGCGCTGGCCTTTGCTTCACTTCTAACAGAGGGTATTCCCATCCGGCTCAGTGGGCAGGACAGCGGCCGCGGCACTTTCAGCCAGCGTCACAGTGTTCTGGTGGATATCAAAAACAACGAAAAATACATCCCGCTCAACGCTCTCAACAAAGCCCAGGCCCCCTTTCTTGTGTATGACAGTATGCTTTCCGAAGTCGGAATCCTTGGCTTTGAGTACGGATATTCAATGACACAGCCCATGGGGCTGGTTATCTGGGAAGCACAGTTCGGGGACTTTGCCAATAACGCCCAGGCGGTTATCGATCTATATATTGCCAGTGGCGAATCAAAGTGGCAGCGGTTAAGCGGCTTGATTCTACTGCTTCCCCACGGGATGGAAGGGCTTGGGCCGGAACATTCGAGTGCCCGCCTGGAACGCTTTCTCCAACTGTGCGCCGGCAACAACATGCAGGTGTGCAATCTCACCACGCCGGCCCAGTATTTTCACCTTCTTCGGCGACAGGTCAAAGGCGATTTTCGAAAGCCTCTGGTCATCATGGCGCCCAAAAGCCTTTTACGGCACCCATTGGCGGTATCCGAATTGAGTGACATGGCTTCAGGCGCTTTTAAGGCGATTCTTGAAGATCCGGACAGGATAAATACACCCGGCCGCGTCCTCTTTTGCAGCGGAAAGATTTTTTATGAACTCCTTCAAAGGCGCCGGGAGTTGAAAAAAAAGGATATTGCCATTGTCCGCGTCGAACAATTCTATCCTTTTCCCGACACACAGCTGAAATCGATCGTTCAAAAATATAAAAAAACCCGACAATTCTTCTGGGTCCAGGAAGAATCCGAGAACATGGGCGGCTGGTTTTTCATTCGACCGCGCCTGGAAAAATTGATCGGAAAACCGATCGAATATATCGGCCGAAAAGCATCATCCAGCCCGGCAACCGGTTTTCCCCATATTTACAGGCAGGATCAGGCTGCTATTATTGAAGAAGCCGTAGGGCCGGCAGTCTCAGAAAAGAAATAAATATCTTAACCATAATTGGAATCTTCCAAGTTCAATTTAGGAGCAAGCATGGCATTAGAAATCAAAATTCCCAGCGTTGGAGAATCGGTGCAGGAAGCGGTTCTTGTCCAGTGGTACAAGAAAGACGGAGACGCGGTGACAAAGGATGAACCGCTCTTTGTTATAGAGACCGACAAGGTGACCTTAGAGATTGTCGCCGAGGCGAACGGTATTTTAAAGATCTCGGTATCCGAAGGTGAAACCGTTGCCATTGGAGCGGTGGTGGGAACCTTAGATACCGAAGCAGTGCCGGCGGAGGCGCCGGAACCGGCTCCGCCACTGGAAGCGGCCCCTGTACCCATTGAAGCACCAGCGGAACCGGCTCCGCCTGCGGAGAAAGCGCCGCCGGTATCCATTAAAGCAGCAACGGAACCGGTAACAGAAGCGGTTCCTGCTGAACCTGCACCTGTCGAAGCGGAAAGCGTCCGGGCAGCGCCAATTCTTCCGCCTTCCGTTCGGCGGCTGGTCGCTGAAAAAAACATTGATATCAAAGCCGTTACCGGCACCGGTCCGGGAAACCGTGTGACCAAGGGAGATGTTCTGCTTTATCTTGAACAGCCCCAATCGCCGGCGCCCGTCGAAACTGGGGCGCAAAAACCCTCCCCGCCCCAAATTTTAGCGGAGACTGTTTTGGCCGAAGAAGAAGCTGTCAGCCGAAAACCGATGAGTCCGATCCGGCAGCGCATCGCGGCTCGCCTCCTGGAGGCCAAGCAGAATACCGCCATGCTCACCACCTTTAATGAGATCGACATGAGCCGGACCATGTCCGTACGGACACGGTTCAAGGAGGCCTTTAAAGAGAAATACGGGGTCAACCTGGGATTTATGTCCTTTTTTATCAAAGCCAGCGTGGAAGCCCTCAAGGAGTTTCCCCAAATCAACGCGTTTGTCGAAGGGAAGGAGATTGTGTACCACCACTATTACCACATCGGCATTGCCATCGGAACCGGCCGCGGTTTGGTAGTCCCGGTGATTCGCAATGCAGACACCTTGAGTTTCGCGGAACTGGAGCAGGCCATTGTCGATTTCGTGGATAAAGTGAAAACCAATCGTCTGGAACTGGCAGACCTCGAGGGCGGAACCTTTACCATCACGAACGGCGGTGTTTTCGGCTCTTTGCTCAGCACCCCGATTCTGAATATGCCCCAGAGCGGCATTCTCGGGATGCACAAAATTGAAAAACGTCCGGTGGTGGTCGAGGATGAGATACAAATCCGGCCCATGATGTACGTGGCCCTGAGCTACGATCATCGTATCGTTGACGGCAGGGAAGCGGTTACTTTCCTTGTGCGAATTAAAGAGAACATTGAAAATCCGGAACGGATCATGATGGAGATTTAAATATGGCAACAAAAGAGATTTTCGACCTTATCATTATCGGCACCGGTCCCGGCGGGTATGTGGCCGCCGTTCGGGCGGCCCAGCTCGGTTTGAAAGTGGCCTGCGTGGAAAAGGAAGCCCGCTTGGGCGGGGTTTGCCTGAATGTCGGCTGCATCCCGAGCAAGGCCCTGCTCGACTCCAGCGAGTACTTCCACCTGGCCAAAGATCACCTTGCCGACCACGGCATCAAAACAGGCAAATTGAGCCTGGACCTGGCGACCATGATGGCGCGAAAAGATCAGGTGGTTGAGGAGCTTACCGAAAATGTTCGAAAACTGCTCGAAGGAAACAGTATCCGGATTTTTTACGGGACAGCCCGCCTCGCGGGTACGGATCGTGTTGAAGTCGAAGAGGCTGCCGGGTCTTCCAAAAAAAGAAAACGACAAATCTTAAACGGCAAGTCGATTATACTGGCAACCGGCAGTACGCCGGTACAGGTCCCGGGCCTGGAATTTGACGGCAAACGGATTGTGACTTCTACCGAAGCGCTGGCATTTAAGTCAATTCCGAAGCATCTGGGCATTGTGGGCGGCGGATACATCGGTCTGGAACTGGGATCGGTCTGGCTCCGTCTGGGCGCAAAGGTTACTGTTGTTGAAATGCTGCCGATGATTGCCGCCACTCTGGACGGGCAGGTTTCCAGAACTTTGGAACGGATACTCAAAAAGCAAGGCATGGCCATTCGCCTGAACACCCGGGTTTCCGAGGCGAAGATTTCGCGAAACAGGGTGAAAATGACGCTGGAGGCTGAGGGTAAAGAAGAAACCCTGTCCTGTGATCGACTACTTGTGGCAGTGGGGCGACGTCCCCTGACGCAAAATCTGGGACTGGAAGATATCGGCGTGGAAACTGACTCCCGAACCGGACATGTGCAGGTAAATGAATCTTACCGTACCAATATTCCCACTGTATATGCCATTGGTGATCTCACCCCAGGTCCCATGCTGGCCCACAAAGCCTCGGCAGAAGGCATCGCCGCCGCTGAATGTATCGCCGGGCTTCCCGGTGAAGTCAATTATGACGCCGTCCCGTCGGTGGTTTATACATGGCCGGAGGTTGCCAGTGTCGGACTTACCGAAGAGCAGGTAAAAGAACGCAACATCCCTTACTGTATCGGTACATATCCATTTTCCGGTGCCGGGCGCGCCCGGTGCATGGGAGAAAAGGATGGTTTTGTCAAACTCATCGCCCATTCTAAAACAGATCGAATTCTGGGCGTTCACATTATCGGCCCGCGTGCGGCGGATATGATTGCAGAATGCGTACTTGCGGTCGAGTTCGGCGCAAGTTCCGAAGATATCGCCCGAACGGTTCACGGCCATCCGACCTTTTCAGAAGCGCTTCAGGAAGCGGCAATGGCGGTGCGCAAATGCTCCATTTACGCATCCTGAAAAAGCCAACCCAAAATTGCCTTTGAACCTAATGATCCTTACTCTTTTTCTTCTTCATATTCATGTAAGGTTTTGAAGATTAAAACGACAAATAAATAAGAATTATCTCCAAAAGAGTTGATGATTTTGAAAGGATTAAAGGGGTCAAGGCTTGCCTGCCTCGGGCATATGGATCCAAGGATTCGAGTGACCCGCCACAAAACAGGCGGATAAAAATGCTTAAGAATTGCAGAGAAAGGGTGATACAGAGGAAGTTGAAAGGA
>JBHPCZ010000036.1:0-26192 GCA_042573625.1 Thermodesulfobacteriota bacterium | reverse complement strand
CACGGTTTGAAACCTGATTATCCATGGAGCGACTTAACAGCGAAAACTCCCCGACCCCTCAGATAGTTGTAACTTGTTGCAGCTATCTCAGATTTGCCAAGGGCAGAAACCCTTTTTATTCTTCGTCTAAAATCTCTCTTATTCTTTTTGACAAATCCGTTATATTAAATGGTTTCTGAATAAAACCATTACAACCCCGCTCCAGTATTTCGGTTGCCTGACCGTTGATGCTGTACCCGCTTGCAAGGAGAACTTTGATGTCCGGATTGATCTCTTTTAATCTGTCGTAAGTTTCTCCGCCACCCATGTCCGGCATAATCATATCCAGAATAACCATGTCAATCCGGCCCCGGTTTTTTTCGTAGATTTCTATTGCCTCTTTTCCACTCTTCGCAGTCAAGACCTTATAACCCAAATTTTCAATAATCCCCTGACCGACCTCTATAATTATATCCTCATCATCAACAAGAAGAAGTGTTTCTGTACCCTTAAACAATTTTTCATTGAGTTTCTCTTCCTTCACCGCCTCTTTCTCAGAAGCCGGGAGATAGATATTAAACGTTGTCCCTTCATCTGTCTCACTGTAGACATTAATGAAACCATTGTGATTTTTTATTATTCCATAAGCGGATGCCAATCCCAGCCCTGTCCCTCTTCCCATCTCCTTGGTTGTAAAGAAGGGATCAAATATCCTTTGCCGGGTTGCCTCATCCATACCCACACCGGTATCCGTTATGGAGATCTTTACATAATTCCCTGGCTCCACCTGATACGGCTTGCTGTATTCCTCATCAATTATTATATTTTCAGTCTGCATATAGAGATCACCACCTTCGGGCATGGCCTGCCAGGCATTGACATAAATATTCAAAAGCACCTGTTCAATCTGTCCCTGATCAACATCTACCGTCCAAAGATTCTTGTCAAAATTTTCCCGAATTTCAATCTCCTTCCTCGTGCGGCCAAACATTTGATTTTCTCTTTTGATGAGCTCGTTTAAATCAGTCGGTTTGACTTCATATTTTCCGCCTCTCGCAAAACCCAATAGTTGCCTGGTAAGATTCGCCGCACTTTTGACATAATCCTCAATTCCTTTGAGGTGTTCAACATTAGAATGGGAGGCATCAGAATCCATCAGTATCAATGATGTGCGTCCCTGGATGCCCATAAGGAGGTTGTTGAAGTCATGGGCAATGCCGCCTGCTAATTTGCCAACACTTTCAATCCTGTCCAACTGTTGAAGTTGAATCTCTAGTTTCTTGTGTCTTGTAATATCTAAAAAGGCTCCGTCTACGTATTCAATTTCTCCACTTTCATTACAAACTATTTGACTTCCTTCCTGTATCCATAGAATATCTCCTGTTTTCGTTTTTACTCTATATTCTCTAACGTACGACTTGTCAGTTTTTAATGCCTCTATGAAAATTTGTCGGATTTTTTCTTTGTCTTCTTCAACGACGATGTCCAACCAGTTTATTTTACGCAAATTGAATTCATCTTTTTTATAACCTATTAACAACTCAACCTTGTCATCAATGAAATCAATAGATCCATCTTTATATCCTTTGAAAACAATGTTTGGCAGATTGCCTATCAACAAACGATACTTTTCTTCGCTTTCACGTAACGCATCTTCGGTCTGTTTGCGCTCGGTAATGTCATAAATAATCGAATATAGAAGTTTCCTACCATGAACAAAAATGAGGCTGCTGTATACTTCAACATCACGGATTTCACCACTCGCCAAGCGATGACAGAAGTAAAATATTCGGCGTTGTTGTGTCTTCGCTCGCTCTATTTCCTGAAATACCTGTTCGTTTGTGAGTGTATTAATATCAGTAATCTTCATGCGGGTAAGTTCTTCATAGTTCCAGCCATAAAAGGTAATAGCCGCTGGATTGGCATCAACAATATCCGTATTCTCAGGATCAATAAGGAGCATTACAGAGTGATTGTTTTTGAAGAGACTCCGGTATCGTTCTTCACTCTCCCGAAGCGCATCTTCTGCTTGCTTTCGCGCGGTAATATCGCGACAAACATTTACAATACCATACGGTGATCCATCCTTCCTGCGGAGAACATCTGAATTGACTTCAAAGAGAAGTTCTTTACCGTCCGCCATAACGAGATGATATTCTTTGGGACCCAGTTTGCGGTCAAACATGAGTTTCAAGTTTTCGACCACTGCTTCATGATCCTTCGTCGCGATAAATTGGAGGATGCTTTTGCCTTCCAGTTCTTCCCTGCTGTACCCGCTCATTTGAAGAGCGACTTCATTGACAAAGAGAATCTGTCCGTCAACATCCGTGCGTACTACCATATCCGGTATGGCGGCAACCAGCTTGCTGTATAGCTCTTCGCTTTCCTGTATGGACCGTTCGGCGCGCCTCAGTTCCGCCTGGGACTCAACCTCGCGACGTGTCAGAACCTGCTGGCGGATGAAGAGAAAAACCATGATGGACGTGATCACCAGGGTCAGTATGAAAAGCAGATTGACACTGAACAAAAATTGGTCAAGCCGATTGCGTTCCTCATTCAGCATCTTCTGGGCAGCTATTTGGGAATCGTAGTTCAAAGCTCTGGCCTTCTGAAACGCCCTGGAGATACGCGACAGGGCGATGTCAACCGTTGTGCCTGTTTCCGGGCCATAGCCCGAGACACCCTCAGAAAGCCAGATTCGCAAATCGGCAATGGCCGGAGCGACAACGGCGTGGAAATCAGAAGCCTGAATCAGATTGTCAAATACATAGGTATTGCGTAGTTTTACAACACCGTCATAAACAGTTGTAACTTTATTGCGAAGCCGCTTAAAGTTTTCAGAATTGGGTGTCACTTTCGTTTGTTCGGCGGCGTAAACGACTTCTGCAAGATCCTGAAGGACAAGGGTAAGATCATGAAGCTCTCTGAGCAGCGTGTTTGGAAGATTTTTTTCTATTGAGCGCAGGGTGGTGTTGGTCAGTATTCCGGTCGCAATCACGGCAACAATGACCACTCCCATAGCGGTCCATAGCAAAATCTGGGAAAAGGGGCGCGACTGCTTCATGGCGAATGGGTTTCCTCCGGCATCATGTCATGTTCCCGGTAAAATCGTTCCGCGCCTGGGTGAAGTGGAATTGAAATCCCAGTTAAAGCCGTTTGGGGTGTGATCGATTTTCCTTGGGGATGCCCGCTTTTCAATAAAGCGAGCGTCCGCTTACTCCAGAGTGCCGCGGTCACCTGGTAAACGAGATCATCATGCATGGACGAGTTGACCACCAATAGGGCATGGACCTGCAGGGTTGGCGTGTCGGGAATGCCGGGATAAACACCGGCGGGTATTTTGGCCGGAACGAGATAGGGAAATCGCTTGCCAATCAATGACGCCATTTCAGGCGCTATGGGAACAAGGGATATCCTAATTTTTAATAACTGTGTGACCGCCTCCATGGGGGCTCCCGCCATCATCACAAAGCCTTGAAGATCCCCTTTTACCATTTTGTCATGGGTGAACACCGGTTTTAAATACACCGGCAATAAATCTTTTTCAGATAAACCATGCGCCTCAAGAACAATTCGCATGGCCGCAAGCGTACCTGAGCCGATCTCGTCGATGGATATACGCTTTCCTCGAAGATCCATCACATTGCGAATATTGGCATCTCGGCGTGTCACGATCTGAAACTTCTCGGGATAGAGGCTTGCCACCGCACGGACGACACGGACGCTTTTATCCCCAGCAAAAGCGTGTTCCGACCGAAACGCCCATGCGGCGACATCGGCCTGGATTATGCCTGCTTCGATCTCGCCGGATGTCACCATCTGCACGTTTTCTATCGAGCCAGCAGAGTTTTGAGCCACACCGATGTATCCGGGCACACCTTGCACCCCGGTTTCGAGAGCATCCTTTCCTTCGGCAGGCTCGGTTAGGCCCGTTGCTATCAATTTGCCAACCGGGAAATAAACACCAGTAAGTCCGCCGGTTCCAATGCGAAACAGGGGTTTTGTCTCTCCGACACAGGGGGTGGGAATGGTCAAGGGCAGAAGTAGCAAGAAAATCAACAGCGCACGTAAAAGCCAATTTCTGTCAAGACGGTGCCACCTACAAGTATCCTGCGAAACTGGGAATTGCTTTTTCATTTTATAAACTCCGGTAATGGTAATGTCCTGCTTTCTTATTCATTTTTTTTATCATCATCGTCACGATATTATAAAATTAGCCGAATCCACTTTTTTCTAATGGTATACTAATTCACTGTAGCTCTTTGGCTACCACATATTGTTAGATAAGTGCCCATCCATAAATGGTCTTTTTGCCCAATCTCTGCGTTATGCTCAAAAAATAATCCTCGAAATATTACACATATGCCTACGGAAATTTTTTTCGCAGGCCTTGATATAAAACAAAAATCCTCATTTCTGGATGGACACTAGATAAATGAGATTAAATCTGAACCATAAACGGTATTATAATTGTCGGAGTACACATAGCTTGCCAAAGCGCTCGAATAGAGCAGAGAGGGATCGATTCCAGCTTTAAAAAAGTGCTAAGTCAGATTATATCGCAAAGAGATATTAGCGCAACATATAAATCTCAAAATGCGGACTCCTAGTGCATACAGCCACTATGCGCATTCGGACCAGGTCAAATTTCAGAGAAAACTGATAAATACATGCCACAACATATTAGAAAGACTATGAAATGCAAGATGTTGAAATTTCAAAATATGAAAGCAAGTTCAAGATAGCTGAGCAGTCGGGGAGTTTTCGCTGTTAAGTCGCTCCATGGATAATCATCTTTCAAACCGTGTGAACTCGTGGTTAAAGGCTCGTAAAAAACAACAGAGGCTTTCATAGTAAAAACAGTTGGTTCGCTTAACGAATGGAGACCTCTTGCGATGTAAGATGTGCGCAATGTGTCTGTTCTTTCTAACGATCCTTAAACCACTCAAACAGCACACGCTTTAAAATCTGATCATCCATTTCGCTACTTTATAAAGCTTTATGATAAAAACTCCCCGACCCCTCAGATAGCTTGCAATTATGTTGAAAGATCAATTATGTCAATATCATGTGATACGCTTTGCCTATGCATGACTCGAATTGAAAGTTAGTAGTAGCCCCTTTTAAATTCATCGTTCGTTTTATGTTATTAATCAACGTTCTATCCTGATGCGGCAAAATCAGCAAATTTAACAACATGTATCTTTAAAGGAATAATCTGATAGATCAACATGAAGTAACCGGTTTTAGGTGTCAATACGGAACAAACGGCAGGTGTTATTCCACACCGTATCCGCAAGCTGGGCAGGGTCTTCGTTTCTGACCTCTGCCAGTTTAAATAAAACAGACCGGACAAAGGCCGGTTCATTGCGTCGGGTGTGATTGATATCAGGATAAGGGGTCAGGTAAGGGGCATCGGTTTCGATCAGAATCCGGTCTTGGGGAATATGCGGTATGATTTTGCGTAAATCCGCTCCACGTTGTTTGATTGTCACGATCCCGGTAATGCCGATGTAAAGGCCAAGATCGAGATACTGTTTCAATTCGATTTTATTCCCACTGAAACAGTGTATAACGCCTTTTTTTGGGGCTGACGTGGAATGGGTTTTCAGAATTTCGATGAAACGACCGTTGCTGTCGCGTTCATGGAAAATAACAGGGAGATCAAGCCCTTCCGCGATATCGAGCTGCCGCACCAGCCATTTCTCCTGATCTTTTCTGGGGGAGAACATACGGTTAAAATCGAGTCCGATCTCTCCCCACGCGCGAACTTTAGGGTTTTTGGCAAGCCTGCCAAGGAATTTAAGCGTTGATTCGCTGCAGTCTCGGGCACCATGCGGATGAATCCCGACCGAAGCATAGCAACCGGGAATGGATTCCGCTATTTCAACGGCCCTTCCGGATCGTTGCCGGTTGACTCCCGCGATCATCACGGCCGCGACACCCGCTTCACCCATACGCCTAACCACCGCATCGAGATCCTTATCGTATGCCCGATCATCAAGGTGACAGTGACTGTCAAACAGTTTCATGGTTCTACCCAACCCGATATTTTCATGAGATATCAGGGTTTGCACGTTCCGGATAATCCTTTTCTCGAAATTCAGCATTCCGTTTATCACTGAATATCAGCAGGATCAACATTTTAAAAAAGCTGTAATGAACTATTACCGAGAGCGTTAAGGGTCCGGCAATTTCCCTTTGTCGTTTTTCCGTAAGTGAATAAGATTCATAAATTTCGATCAATTTGAACAAATTAACCATTTTAACTTGACAAGAATTTTGGGTTGAAATAGAAATTGTATGTTCAACTGACTTTTCCCATTAAAATCGTCAATATTATATTTGCCATGCAAAAGATTTCCCTTACCCAATTAATAATTAACAGCAACCTTAACCCTATTTTCAACAGTTTACGATAACACTCGATACGAGGCAGGGCTATCTCCCGACCACGGCGGGCTATTTTAAACGTGTTTATTTTGAAAAGATTGAAACAGGTTCGTATGGTTAACATTTATTCCCCGGCAAGCGCCATATTACACCCCATCTATAATCAGACTTGGCCGGTAACACAGATGAAAATTTTTGACCCAAAGTCTATCGTTTATTTTATTAAACAAGATAATATTCACCGAACAATTGAGAAAGGAGGGAGGTTTATATGAATCTTACACGGAGGGAGTTTATTCAAATCTCTGGTGCTACGGCTGCCGGTCTTGCAGTAAGCGGTCTGGGCTTTGACCTGACTCCGGTCAAAGCGCACGCGATGATGCTCAAGACCAAGTATGCCAAGGAGACCACCACGATCTGCTGCTACTGCGCGGTCGGGTGCGGAGCCATTGTGCATACGAGCAAGAAAGGTGACGGCCGTGTCATCAACATCGAAGGGGATCCGGATCATGTGATCAACCGGGGGTCTCTCTGTTCAAAGGGAGCGGCGCTCTCGCAGCTGACGGAGAATGACAACCGACTGCTCGAACCCATGTACAGAGCCCCCAAATCAACGGAATGGAAACAGGTGTCATGGGACTGGGCTTTGACCGAAATTGCCAAGAGAGTTAAAAAAACTCGGGACGCCACCTTTAAAACCAAGAACAAGAAAAAACAGGTGGTCAACCGGACGGAAGGCATTGTATCTGTCGGCAGCGCGGCCCTGGACAACGAAGAGTGCTGGATCTACCAGGCCCTGATGCGCGCACTCGGGCTGGTCTATATAGAACATCAGGCCCGTATCTGACACAGCGCCACTGTTGCGGCTCTGGCAGAGTCGTTCGGACGCGGTGCAATGACCAATCACTGGATTGACATCAAGAACAGCGACTGCATCCTGATTATGGGAAGCAATGCTGCGGAAAATCACCCCATTTCTTTCAAATATGTCACCGAGGCACAGCTCAAGGGGGCCAAGCTCATCAGCGTGGACCCCAGATTCACCCGAACATCCTCCAAGGCGGACATTTACGCCCCCATTCGCTCGGGCACGGATATCGCTTTCCTCGGCGGCATGATCAAGTACATTCTCGATAAAGACCTTTACAACAAAGAGTATGTTAGCGCTTACACCAATGCCCCGTTCATTGTGGGGAAAGATTTTGACTTTAAGGACGGCCTCTTTTCCGGCTATGATGCCAAAACAGGGACATACGACAAGAGCAAATGGGCTTTTGCCATGGACAACGGTGTCCCGAAAATGGATCGGAGCCTGCAGGACAGCCGGTGCGTCTTTCAGCTTTTAAAGAAGCATTTTTCCCGCTACAACACCAAGCTGGTTTCACAGATCACCGGAACGCCGGAAGCAAGCCTTAAGGAAATTTACAAGACCTATGGGGCCTCCGGCGCCACCGGCAAGGCCGCCACCATCATGTACGCCATGGGCTGGACTCAGCACACGGTCGGAACTCAGAATATCCGAACCATGGCCATGATTCAGCTGCTGCTGGGCAATATGGGCGTTGCGGGCGGCGGTGTCAACGCGCTGCGCGGAGAATCCAATGTTCAGGGCTCCACGGACCATTGTCTCCTGTGGCACATCTGGCCCGGTTATCTCAAGACACCACGGGCGTCAAACGTGTCGCTGAAAGCCTATAACGACAAATGGACACCCAAGAGCAATGATCCGCTGAGTGCCAACTGGTGGCAGAATTACCCCAAATACTCGGTCAGTATGCTCAAATCGTTTTTCGGCGATAAAGCCCAGATGACTAACGATTTTGGATATGACTGGCTGCCCAAAGTAGATGACGGCACGCACTATTCCTGGCTTGAGCTGTTTGATGTAATGCACAGGGGAAAGGTCAAAGGATTTTTTGCCTGGGGCCAGAACCCGGCTTGCAGCGGTTCCAATGCAGGGAAGGTCCGCGAAGCCATGAAAAAGCTGGACTGGATGGTGAATGTCAACCTGTTTGACAATGAAACCGGATCTTTCTGGCGCGGCCCGGGCATGGATCCGAAAAAGATAAAGACCGAGGTCTTTATGCTGCCCGCCTGCGTGTCGGTTGAGAAGGAAGGGAGTATCACCAACAGCGGACGGTGGATGCAGTGGCGCTACCAGGGCCCCAAACCCCTGGGGAACAGCATGTCCGACGGCGACATCATCATGAAGCTGGGCAACGAAATCAAGAAAGCCTACAAGAAGGGAGGCAAGTTTACCAAGCCGATCCGCAACCTCAAGTGGGATTATGTCACCGATGGTGAATACGATCCGCACAAGGTGGCCAAGGAGATCAACGGCTATTACCTTTCAGGACCGGACAAGGGGAAACTGGTACCGTCCTTTGGCAAATTAATGGCGGACGGCTCAACCTCATCCGGCAACTGGCTCTACTGTAACAGTTACACGGAAAAGGGGAACATGGCGGCCAGACGCAGTAAGAAAGACGCGGTCAACAAGATCGGTCTGTACCCGGAATTCTCCTGGTGCTGGCCGGTAAACCGCCGAATCATTTACAACCGGGCATCCGTGGATCTCAAGGGACAACCCTGGGACAAGAAAGACTGGGTCATCAAATTCGAAGGCAAGGCCGAAGGCGGCAAATATGTCTCGAAAAAATGGACCGGTGATGTACCGGACGGCGGCTGGTATCCGCAACAGAATCCGGATGGATCTGAAAGAGCGGACGCCAAGTACGCGTTTATCATGAGAAAGCACGGCCACGCGCAGATATACGGTCCGGGCCGCGCTGACGGTCCGTTCCCGGAACACTACGAACCGCTCGAATGCCCGATTGAAAAGAACCTCATGAGTTCACAGCGGGTCAATCCCGCGGCACCGGTGTTCACAGGAAAGGCCGATGATTTCGCAACGTGCGATCCGAGGTATCCGTATGTGGGCACAACCTATCGGGTATCGGAACACTGGCAGACCGGACTCATGACCCGTCCGCAGCCGTGGCTGCTGGAACTCCAGCCCCAGGTTTTCGTGGAGATGAGCGAAGAACTGGCCCGGCTGAAAGGGATCAAGAACGGTGAACGCGTCAAGGCCTCTTCTGCCCGGGGTGCTCTGGAGTGTACGGCGGTTGTGACCAAGCGGTTCAAACCGTTCAAGATCGGGGATATTACGGTTCACCAGGTCGGTTTTCCCTGGAACTTTGGATGGCGCTGGCCGGAAAGCGGCAAGGAAGACAGTGCCAACCTGCTCACGCCGTCCACCGGTGACGCCAACACCCATATACCTGAAACCAAGGCCTTTATGGTCAATGTAGCCAAACTATAGAAGGAGGTGATCTACATGAGTAAGTCATTTTTTATCGATACGACACTGTGCACGGCGTGCAGAGGATGTCAGGTCGCCTGCAAGCAGTGGCATGATCTCCCGGCCGAGGAAACAAAGAACCGGGGAACTTACGAAAATCCACAAGATCTCTCCTTCAATACCTACAAACTGGTTAGAATGCGTGAACAGGTGTTGGGCGGAAAGCTGAAGTGGCTTTTCTTTCCTGAACAGTGCCGGCACTGCATTGAAGCGCCATGTCTCGAGACCGCGGGAGATTCCACCGCCATATACAAAGACAAGGCGACGAATGCGATTCTTTACACGGCCAACACAAAGGATCTGAATGCCAATGAAATCATCGAATCCTGTCCGTATAACATTCCCCGAAAGGGACCGGACGGGACGCTTGCCAAGTGTGACGGTTGCAACGACAGGGTTCATAACGGCCTGCTGCCGGCCTGCGTTAAAACATGTCCCACCGGTACCATGAATTTCGGGAGCCGGGAAAATATGCTCAAACTGGCCAAGAAACGCCTCAGGGTAGTGAAAAGATCCGACGCCAAGGCTCAGCTCCTGGACGCGGGTGATGTTAACGTCATTTACCTTGTTGCATATGCACCGAACCTGTACCATGAATTTTCCGTGGCCTCGAATTCAGGGAGCGGCATAACACGGCAATTGGCATTGAAAAAGATGGTTCGTCCTTTAACCGCTGCGGCTTCACAACTGCTATAAAAAGAAACGTGTGAAGCACGATAAAAAGGGGAGAATGGTTTTTCCTTCTCCCCTTTTTTATTTGAGAGTTCTTGCCGGCCTAAACCAAATTATCCGTCGGCTGTAACGGGACGTTATTTTGACAACCGCTATAAATACCTGCGGATACATTTGACATTGGCCTGAATATAGCCTATTACCTGCAAGATTCAGGTATTAATCTCATCTGAAATCTGAAATCTTGTGGCGTAAACATTGTTAAGCATTAAAAGGAGTTTGTATGACACTCGATATGGCGCTGACACCTGACCAGGTTGCAAAAGCTGCGGAGACAATCAAAAAATTGAGACCGGCTTACACGTCTCTATTAAATTTTTATGTACAGGTATTTGTTGCGCAGGAAGACGCCAAAAGCCGGATTCAGATGGATCCCATACAGATTCCCGAAGCGGTCCTCGCCGTCAAGGCTGAAGAAAAATTGCCCCTGATCAACATCTCGGGATTTAAAATCGATTCAAAATCCGCAGAGGAACTACTGAAAAAAATTTGCACTATTGCCAAAGAGGCGAATGAAGATATGGCAAATTCCGCGCGGGCGTTGTTAGCGGCGATCGATTCAGAATATTTTGATTTGGATCTTCTATTTTCCAGTCTCCTGGAGGAGAACGACGCTTTTTTTGCAAAGACAGCCGAAGGCCATAGCATTGATAAAAATATCCTTGCTTTCTTAACATACAGCAGTATCCAGCCATCTCTAACCCTTTGCGCAGAGCAGCTTGCGACCTATCTGCCTGCCGATGATCCGTGGGAAAAAGGGTACTGCCCGATTTGTGGAAGCCCCCCGGGTCTTTCATTGCTTGCGGAAGAGAGCGCGCGGTTCTTAACCTGCAGCTTCTGCTGGCACAGGTGGTCAGCCCGGAGAGTCTACTGCCCGTTTTGTGAAAATACGGACAGTAAAACGCTTCATTATTTTTTCAGCGAGCAAGAGGAAGACTATCGGGTGGACGTATGCGATGGCTGCAATAAATATATCAAGGTCATCGACACAAGGAAAGCGGAACGCTTTATTTATCCACCCCTGGAACAGATTTCGACGCTCCATCTGGATATTCAGGCCAGGGAAAAGGAGCTTAAAAGCGGCGGGAATATATCCTTGCAAGCATAGAAGTAATTTCAAAACCTACTCTAACGCCCGATGGCTGTGTTGCGAGTCGATTCAAAATGCTCACCTACTACCGTGTAGGCTTCGCTTTTTCACCTGTTATACATGACGCCTAACGACGCCCCGCGCTTTGCCCTCGAACATGACTTGAGGTTTTGAAACCACTTCTAATCTGTGTTGAATCCTGCGAAACCGAAAGCGCCTTATTGTTCTTAAATTTAGCCATGCGGATCTATCCGCAAATCCGGCAACACAATTTGTTTTTAAATGCTTTATATCATGCGGCAGATAAAAAATGATAACAGGCCAAAGAGGGCCGGGTTGCTAAAGCTGATAATAAAATGGTCAGTTGGTCTTGTTTTAATTGGCGCTGTTTTGCATGTCCGTGGTGCGATAGCGCAGCAAGCATTCGAAGGTTTTGATTCACTACGGAACAAACCGGCGGCAAAAGAGATCGCTGTTGATGCTGCCTGGTCGGTTGATCGGGCGCACCCGGGCGACCGTGTTATACTGGCCATTATTCTTAATATTAAAAAAGGCTTTCACATTAACCCTGACACGGAACAGATCGTTCCGAGCGAGGATTTCAAACCGTATCCCACCCGTGTGAAAGTAATTGAGGCTCCGGAAGGTGTTGCCATTGAAGCGCCTCGCTATCCCCGCGCTCAACCCGTAAAGGTCGATTACGCTGGTGGAAGTGTGATGTCTTTTGTTGGACAGACCGTCATCTACCAGCCCATACAGGTGGGTGAACGGATCGACCCCGGATCGCTGGCGTTTAAAATAACAGTGGAGTATCAGGCTTGTGATGCAAAGTCATGCCTGTTTCCCGAGAAGATTATCCTGAATGAAAACCTTCAGGTTATTGGCAAGAATGCGGCCGCGACAGAGATTAACAGAGATATTTTTGCCAATTTCGATAACACAGTACCGGCAGAAGATTCAAAAGCTGTGGGGTTCGATCTTTTTGGATGGAGCTTTTCTGTAGATGTTTCATCCGGAGCAGGGCTGCTTTTGCTGCTGATAACAGCCGCATTCGGTGGTTTTTTACTAAATTTTACACCCTGTGTATTGCCCCTTGTGCCGATCAAAATCATCGGTTTATCCCATGCGGCTGAAGATCGGAAAAAGTGCTTTATCCTCGGCGCGTCTATGTTTTTTGGCGTTTTATCATTCTGGCTGGGATTGGGGGCGATGATCGCGATGGTCAGTGGGTTTACCGCTACCAATCAACTGTTCCAGTACCCGTTGTTTACGATTTCCGTGGGGTTATTTATCGCTGTCATGGCAGTGGGTATGTGCGGACTTTTCCATATCCGCCTGCCCAACTTTATTTACATGATTAATCCGAGTCATGAAAACCTTCACGGATCATTTGTTCTCGGAATTTTAACGGCGATTCTGTCTACGCCCTGTACAGCCCCGTTTATGGGAGCCGCCGCCGCATGGGCGGCAACCCGGCACCCGGTAACCACCCTGATCACTTTTGCCGCCATCGGTGTTGGAATGGCGTTGCCATATTTGCTCCTTTCCGCTTCGCCGGATCTGCTAAAGAGAATGCCCCGGACAGGTCCGGCCAGTGTACTGATCAAGGAGGTCATGGGTTTATTCATGCTGGGCGCCGCAGCATATTTTATCGGTAGTGGTTTAAGCGCTTTTTGGGTTTCTCCGCCCAGCCCGCCGAGCAAAATCTATTGGTGGTCGGTTGTTGTCTTCTGTTCAGCAGCGGGAGGCTGGCTGGCTTATCGCACGATTCGAATTACAGAACGAAAAGGGTTGAGAACCTTTTTCGTCGCCCTGGGAATTACTATTATCGCGGGCTCTGCCGCAGCCGGGCTTCGCCTGACCGACAAGGGCCCCATTGACTGGGTTTACTACACACCGGAACGGTTCGCCGATGCGGTCAGACAGCGAAAAATCGTTGTTTTGGATTTTACCGCCGAGTGGTGCCTCAACTGCAAGGCACTCGAAGAAGGGGTCCTGCACAGTCGCAGGGTCAGGAAACTCTTTGCCGATGAAGACATTGTTCCCATCAAGGTTGATATTACGGGGAACAACCCGGCGGGTAAGGCCAAACTAAAGAAAGTCGGCATCTTGACCATACCGCTTCTGGTCATTTACGATCCGGACGGTCGCGAAGTGTTCAAAAAAGACTTTTACACCGTTGATCAGGTGATGCAGGCGATTGCCGAAGCAAGGGGAAATCCGATTTAAGGCCCCGAGGCTTGCCGCGGGGAGCATCACTTCAACAGGCTGTTCACCTTTTCTTCCAGGTATGTTTCTGATCGTTTGCCGGGAATTCTTTCAGAGATATTTCCGTTGTTAATAACAAAGATCATGGGCAGCGCATCAATTTCATAATGATTAACCGCCTTTTCTCCCACCCAATAGATCGGGAAGTCGATCTTTAGCCTGTCCACAATCGGTTGCATCGCCGAAGGCCCTTCCAGATCAAGGGCGATACCTATTATTTCCAAGCCTTCTTTCTTATACTTGACATACAGTTTGTTCAACAAGGGCAGCTCTTCTTTGCAGGGACCACACCATGCCGCCATAAAAGTGACCAAATTTGGACTCTTCCGGGATTTCATCAGCTTATCCAGAGCTTCCAGGTCCATCTTTTTAATCGGGATGTGTGTGTCGGCCTTTTCGAGACAGCTTGCGGTGAATAAGAAAAGGAAAAGAAAAATAATCGTAAAAAGGTTTCGTTGCAATTGCGTGGTCTTAATATTTTTGGCCATTAATCAATACCCCAGAGTTCCGGCTAAACCGAAGATTCGAATACATTTTTCATGAGCGATCCTTTTTAATCCCGCGATGGTAAAATGCTCATATAATACTGGATGACCGGGATCTGATCGCCGTATTTTTTCACTTCTCCACTGTGAAGTATGGCGTCCATAAATTTCTTTGAAATCGTTCTTGCTGTTTTGACTTCTCCGGATCCTGCAAGCTTGCGGAAAAGATAGTCATAACTGGACGAACAGGCATCGAGATCACTCTCCAAGAATTTTGATGCAGCCTGATTCCATCGGGCCTGATCTGCCAGATAAGCGACGGCCAACTTTTGAAGTGAAACGCTGTCATCTTTATTTTGGTATTCATATAAGAACGGAAAATTTTGTTCAACGTACTTTTTTAGCTTCAATGGGTTCTCGGGCGCGCAGTAATAGTAAGGATCGAGAAAGCCTTCGGATCGATTTCCATATACATGAAGATCTGATTTCCGGGTTTCGACAAACCGGCACAGGGGAGTCCCCTGATAAATCCTGCCGCCAAATGTATATTCGTAATGCCTGCCGGCGTTCGGGGGATATTTCATCATTAGCGCGATGGTCTGATCAATGGTTTCATAGGTTTCACCCGGCAATCCAAAAATAAGGTTTACGGTGCAATCCAGGCTGAATTTTTCACAAAGTTCAAGCGTGTTGACACTCTCTTTCTCACGGTAAGATGATTGATTTTTTTCTAAAACAATGTCCGAAAAGCTGTCACATGTCAAAATAATGGAAAATCCGGCCTCATTTAAAAGTTTTGCGAAATCAGAGTCAAAAGGGCTGGGCAGAAATTGAGAGGAAAAGCGAAAATGTTCATGCAACCCGAGTTCGACAATCTTTCTAATTAGCCTTGAGCCATAATCAAGGTTCGGGATATTGAACTCCGTATCGACAAAGAAAATGTTCCGGATCCCTTCATATTGCTTGGCGATAAATCTGAGTTCTTCAATAACCGCACCGAGATCCTTGAAAACAAATCTCTTCCCTTCCAGATGTGGTTCCACGCAGTAAGCGCAGTGCCGGTTGCATCCCCGCTTGATTTGAACCGGCATACCGCCCATTTCATAGGCATAATTAAATTTTGTTTCTCGTTCAATGGGACTCTTATCTTTTGCAAATGTATACGGTTTTCGTTGATTGACGGTAAAATCGTTTCCGCTTCTGAAAACCAGGCCCGGAATCTTTGAAATTTTCTTTTCATCCGGGAATGCCTCGAGAAGCCGGCGCAGAGGATCCTCGCCTTCCCCGACAATGCCGTAATTAACGCCTAATGTTTTTAAAATCGCTGATGGAGAGATGGTGAACGCCCCGCCGCCGATGACTATGGGAATTTTGGGCAGAAGCATTTTTACAATATCGACAACGCGCTTGACATCGGGAAGAAAAAAGAACGTTTTGTAACCATGGCCCTCATAATTGCCGAAAGGTTCGCAGGACATGGCGGTATCCAGGTTTCGCATGCCGAGCCCTATGAAATCCGGCGCTGCCTGCGCTAGTATTTGATTCAGGTTGGTTTCGAGGTCGGATTCCGGCAGGAAGGGATAGTCAATGGTTACTTCATAACCGTATTTGCGCAAATGATGAGCGATGAGATCCAGGCCAAAGGGATAGACCTGTTTTACAAAATAGTATTTGTCCGTGTATAACAGGAGAATTTTTTTCGGCTTGGATCGCATGGACATCAGCTTATATGGTTTTTGATACCCCGCCGCTCGCGGCGAGGAGCTTCATTGTTGTTTCTATCCCGCTTTTCGAAAATGCAGCGCAAAAATTAATGTGTCTTTGTATCTTATCGCAACAAATTGGACAAGAGTACGTGGGAGGTTTTATGGTTAAACTGTTTGCGGTTTTTTAATTTTCGATGCGGCCTTTCCTTTTTGAACGTTCTTAGATTCCTGAAATAAAAAGAAAACCTATCCCATTGACACTTCTGCCGGGACTTGGTAGACTTTAACATATTGATTTTAAAAGTTCCGATTATTTTAATACCACCAGATTCACAGGAGATAATCCAATGAAATTTTTTAAATCACTGACGTGGCTGATTTTGCTGGTATGGCTGATGGGTTCACCCGTGGTTTTGGCCCAGCCGGGCGATTCGCCTGACACCAATGCCCAAGCACTGGAATCGCTCTTGAAAGAACTCCAGAAGAGTATAGATAAGACTGACAGGTGGAGCAGGTCCCGCTGGAACAGGTCTCGTAACAGTTTTATAGAGGAACTTCAGAGTCTGGTGAATCGATATCGAAAAGAAATTAGAAAGATTTTCTTTTACGAAGATTTTTCAGATGGTGATTTCAAAAATAATCCCACCTGGATCGTAAAATCAGGTCAATTTCGAGTGTCAAAAAATGGCAGATTGCGCAGCCAGGTTGCTGCAGCGCCGCCTTCTCAACAATCTTCTTCGGAGGAAGGCGCCCTGGGAATCATTTTACGGGAAATCCTTGACGCCTCCGAAGAAAAAAAACGTGATGAGCCCGCCAAGCAAGAGGACGCGGTTATTCAGACACTGGTGAAAATCGGGGCCGCCTTTGAATTGGACATCTCTTTCGCTTCCGGATCGAAATGGGGGGCAATGGAGGTGGTACTTTTGGGTGGAGAACCGGCAACACCGCGCTACCGGATGATCTATCATCCTGCAGCTTCCCAGGATCGACCCATTGAGATTATCCGCGAACGAGGTTCCCGGCGATATATTATCGAATCCGCAACGCAGTTTCCGAAACTGGATGACGGTGAGCCGCATCGACTTCAATGGATCCGGGATGTCCAGGGCCAGATGCGGGTGCTGGTAGACGGAGAAGAAGTCCTCTCGACCGTCGAACTCTTTTATCGCGATGAATTTACCGGGCTGGCGCTGGTGAACCGCGGCGGGCTCTACGAATGGGGACCGATCCGGGCCTTTCAGGCGCCAAAAGTCAGCAGCCAGTAACATGACTTCCTAAAACCGGCACGGGATTTAACCGGATCTCTCTGTCTTTGAGCCTGGGTCTCAATCAGCTCAAATATTCAAATTAAAAAAATCGAACCACGTCCGTTGTATCGCCCTTCTTAATGAGTAAAATGCAGTATGCAATTATCACCAACCCCGCTTCAGGGAGAATGACCGTTGACCGGAAACGCTCCTTTCTGACGCAAGCCGCAGAAATTCTTGACGCGGAAATACACGGGCTCGACACTGTCTCCGCAAAAGATTTCGCTCAGCGCGCCCAGGCGCTTGCTAACCAATGCGATGTGCTTGTCGTTGCCGGAGGAGACGGAACCCTTTCTGACGTTATCAATTCTATTGATACTGCCAGCACACCGATTGCCTATCTTCCGTCAGGCACCGGTAACGCCATGAGATATGCCCTTGAATACAGAGGAGGTCTGGCGGATATCGCAATGCGGATTAGGGACGGCAAGATCCGTGAATACGACCTGGTGAGTTGCGATGAAAGACGCCGGGCGTTTATGGCATCAGTTGGGATTGAAGGCTCAGTTCTCCGGCTCAGGGAACAGTATGTTTCCCAGGGCGGCATTGGATTTAAAACCTATTTCAAAGCTGTTTTGAACGCGTATTTCAAGGAATATCAACGGGCCTCAGCCAGCATAACCGTGGATGGGAAAACCTGTGATGTGAAGAATCTCTTAAGCCTGATGGTGGTGAAGCAGCCTTTTTATGGCTTTGGAATGAAGGTCGTGCCGAAAGCCCGGTTCAGAGATGGGCGGCTGCATATTTTATCCATAAATTCGGGACTGTTTAAATCCGCTGTCGGCGGCATCACCGCTTTTACCATCGGTAACCAGATCGGCCGGTATCGTACCGGTCAGCGGTTAAGCGTATCGTTGGATCGGCCTTTGATTTTACAGATTGACGGGAATGACGGTTGGGAGGCTGACAGATTTCAATTCAGCGTTATTCCAAATGGGTTGAAAATAAAATGTTAGGCGCTCATCGTAATATGGATTTCCTGGGGTTAAAAAGGTTGTGACTTGTATTTATAAGATTCATTACTATTTTTCTAAAAATACATATAATAGGATAAACACTAAACCATTTAAAAAGAGGTAGACCGATGAGTCAAAAAACATATACGGCTATGGTCGTCACAGAAGCAGAGAATAATCAGTTTGTCAGAGAAATTAAAGACAGAAGCCTTGATGACCTTCCAGAAGGAGATGTGCTCGTCAAAGTCAAGTACTCTTCCCTAAATTACAAAGACGTACTTTCTGCAATCGGAAACAGGGGTGTCACAAAAAAATATCCGCACACGCCTGGGATTGACGCTGCAGGGACGGTCGCCGAAAGCCTTGGCAAAGATTTTAAATCCGGAGATGAGGTGATCGTGACGAGTTATGACCTCGGAATGAACACATCCGGTGGATTTGGACAATATATTCGCGTCCCGGCTGAATGGGTGGTCAAGATGCCCGAAGGGCTTTCTGCTCGAGAGAGTATGATATTCGGTACAGCCGGTTTCACAGCAGCTCTTTCGGTTTACAGGCTGGTTGACTACGGCATCACCCCGGATATGGGACGAATATTGGTTTCCGGTGCAACAGGAGGGGTTGGAAGTATTGCCGTCTCCATACTGGCCAAGATCGGCTATGAGGTTGTTGCGATAAACGGGATCGTGGATGAAAAAGATTTTTTGTTGGAATTAGGCGCGAAGGAGGTCATCAGCATTGAAGAAGCGACCGATTCCAGCGGCAAACCGCTCCTCAAAGACCTTTGGGCCGGCGGGATTGATACGATTGGTGGCGAAATACTGGCAACTACTATCAAATCAACAAAAGATGACGGTGCTGTCACCTGTTGTGGTAATGTAGGGTCGCATGATCTACCATTGAATGTCTATCCCTTTATCTTGCGGGGCGTTACCCTGATGGGAATCGATTCGCAGAACTGCCCAATGCCGGTCCGCCTGAAAACCTGGCAGAAAATTGCAACTGAATGGAAACTGGAGCATCTGGAACTATTGACCACCGAAGTGTCACTGGAAGGACTTAACGAACGAATCGATCTCATCCTTCAAAGGAAACACAAAGGGAGAACGATTGTAAGGCTACCTGATTGAGCAATAATGGGTTCCGATTACACATATTCCACATTGTCCGCACAAACAAAAAGGGCGAATCCATTGAAATGGATTCGCCCTAGAGAAAACAAAAAGCGCTAACCTTAAATTTATTGCTTTAGATTTTTTCCCGGCTTAAAAGTAACGGTATTTCTGCCCTTAATCTTGATCTTTTCACCTGTCTGCGGGTTGCGTCCCATTCGGGTTTTTCGATAAACTTTCCTGAATGTTCCAAAACCGACTAAAGTCACTCTGCTGTTTTTTTTCTTCAGACCTTTGGTAACACCGTCAACAAATGATTCCAATGCCGCTTTCGCCGCAACCTTTGAAATCGCAGCATCTTTAGCCATCTTTTCAATTAAATCTGCTTTCGTCATCGTTTCCCCCCTTTGAGATGTTCAAAATTAAATGAAAGACAATTACCCCTGATGATCACTCAATTATAATATTTTATTTTTTAAATCAAGAAAAACCTTTATATTTTCAGGTTCAAATGGAGTAACCGGCGCTATCTCTTGAATGACGATACTTCCGCAGTATGGCATTAACACAATATTATAAAAATCCGAAACGCGAATATGACATATTCATGCCAAAGCTTCAACCCAAAGTCAATCTATATCTACTACAAAAATCCAAATTCAATAAAAACCAAAAAAGGCAGGAAATTTATGCTTTTTGAAAAGTGATGATGCCAGCGTATCACCAATCATTTGACATAAAAGCTCCCGTATAATACTGTACTGGATGTTGCATCTCTTTTCAAATCTCTACTCTTTCTTGAATTGATTTTCACCGCGAAACATCTCTTTTTCTGCTGATCTCGATTGCGACGTGGACCTTCTTATCTATACTGGATTGCGTATTTATTCAAAAGACAATAACCCGATTTTTTAATAGGTTTTATTACGGGCAAAGGTCAAACCATGGAAGGAGTAATCATGCCGGGGGATATGAATAAGGAGCCTGAGTGTTTTACCGAGCTTGACCATTTCGCTATCGATGAGGGGTCTGTACGGCTTTTAAATTATAAATTCTGTATGCAGAATTGTGTCGTTGTTCTGGACGTTGTTGACCCCGATGGCCAGGACTCGGTCACCATTGGTGTGCTCGACCCGGAGGAAGCCAAACTCGTTGATCAGATAGAAAAGATATTGAGCCGCCCCATCAAACCCGTACGACTCAGTGAATATGAGATCAAAAAAGCAATTAAAATAGGATATGCAAAATATGAAACCCATCATGAAAAACTAAAACTGGCGCTTCAGCCAATTCAGAAAATATCTTTCGATCCAGACCTTTCAGTAGCTCACCAGATCGATGAGATTTTGGGTAGGGCGATATCCCTCAAAGCCAGTGATGTGCATATCGAGTGTTATGAAGATGACGTAGACGTGCGCTTTCGCATCGATGGAATTCTGCACCAGGTAAATACCCCGATACAAAAGGATAACGTTGCCAGTGTTGTTTCTCGACTTAAGATCCTTTCTGATCTCGATATATCTGAAAAACGTGCTGCCCAGGATGGTCGTGTCTGCGCCACATTTGAGATCGGTAAAGAGGTCAGGCCCATCGATTTCCGGCTCTCGGTTCTTCCCGGCCCGTTCGGGGAAGATGCGGTTTTACGAATTCTAGATAGCGAGAAACCGGCGATCGGTCTGGATGAACTGGGTCTTCCCAAATATATCCTCACTCAGTTTCGTGAAATGATCAAAAATCCGGAAGGAATGATTCTGGTTACCGGACCCACAGGCAGCGGTAAAACCACCACCCTCTATTCGGGGCTTCAGGAAGTGAAGTCAGTCAAGGTTAAGATTTTGACGGTGGAAGATCCCATCGAGTATATTATTCCCAAAGTGAATCAGAAACAGGTCGGACCTCGCATGAACTTTGCCGATTATGCCCGATCGTTTCTCAGACAGGATCCGGACATTATGATGATCGGAGAGATCCGGGACGAGGAGACTGCTGATGTCGCACTTCGGGCAGCTCAGACCGGTCACCTTGTGCTGGGAACGCTACATACCAATGACTCGGTGGGGACGATTTCCCGGCTCAAGGTATTAGGGCTGAACGCGTCGCTGATTGCCGATTCCCTTCTGTGTGCGCTCTCGCAACGCCTTGTTCGCCGGATTTGTAACAAGTGCAAAACAAAGACAGAGCCGGACAACCTTGCCAAAGCGACATTCAAACGCCTGGGACATTCGTTTAGGCTATTCAACGGGGAGGGCTGTGAGGAATGTCACCGTACCGGATATCGTGGCCGGGTCGGGATTTACGAGTTTTTCTTTAACAGCCAAGAGATTGCCGATATGATTTCAGCGGATGTCCTTGGTCACAAGATTCGACAATTTGCAAAGGCGCGGGGTATGCGGTCTCTTTTTGATGACGCGCTGAACAAGATAAAGGCCGGTATCACAACATTTTCCGAACTCCAGCGAACCGTACCGTATGAGATCATAAACGAGCCGATGGTTAGATTGCCTAAAAGGGGGTAATTTGGCCACCGGTCAGGTATACAATCAATTTGACTTCGGATTTGGTTCTTACCATAATTCTAATAACATCATGAGGGAACTCTTGTTATCAATGGTGGAGACGGCGTATGTATAATTTCTTTCTCGTCGGCCTGGGAGGATTCTTAGGCGCGAACGCCCGCTACTTGATTAGCTCCTTGACCGCGAAGCACATCGATCCATCCCTGCCCTGGGGCACACTGGCCGTGAATGTCAGCGGAAGCTTTGTTATCGGGGTGTTTCTTGCCTGGACCACCGAACGTGTTCTCGCGGATCCCGCATACCGTCTCCTGGTTGCCGTGGGATTTTGCGGAGCCTTTACCACTTTTTCCAGCTTTGCCTTTGAAACCGTGCGCTTGGTGGAACAGGGGCACCTCTGGGCGGCAACCGGGAATTTTTTTATGAACAACGTGCTCTCATTGATGGGAGTGATTGCGGGCATTGCCATTGCCAGATGGATTTAGCCGTGAAGACGATAAATAAACAAGTATCCGTTTATATCAATGAGGCTGACAAGTGGCGTCGGCGGCCGTTGCACCTTGAAATTCTTCGAATGCTTGAGCGGGAAGGGCTTTCCGGCGGGACGGTTGTACGCGCTGTTGCAGGGTTTACGACAAAAGACGGTGTCCAGACCACTTCTCTGGTGGATATCGGCGGCAAATTGCCGCTGATCATCCAGTTCGTGGACACGGAAGAAAACGTAAAGCGGGTGCTTCCTGTTCTGCGGGAAATGGCGCCGGATCGGCTCATTACGATTCAAGCCGTGGATATCTTGCCCTAAGACCCTTCCCATCAACCCTGCGACTGATATGATTATTGCGGTTAGAATCCAGTTTTTTTAAGATTTGACAAATTGAATACGTATATCCTTACGTTGCACCAATGGGTATCGTGATAACGCTATCGCAGGCCTTCATCAAATCTTCCGTCAACTGTTTTTCCCGCCGGGTGAGTTCTGAATCGATAAAGGCGTTGCCGTAGTAAGCGTTGATGACCTGCGTTGAGGCAGTATCGAGTATATCGATAAATCGATTCAAATGGCCGGCCTGAAGGTAAAGGGTGGCATCGTTGACAAACAGGATTTCCCGTTTTTCCTGCCGGAGTTTGACAAACATTTTTTCTATGGTTTTGGCGTTTTCGTTTGCCAGGTGCAAGGTGTGGTTCGTATTCCTCCCCATGAGGCGGGGGGGTGAAATGATGTCGGTCAGGTAGAGCACCGGCGCTCCCGGAGGCGGCTGCATCTTTCCGCCGATGCCTTGAACCGGATCTGTGCCCAGGTCGAGGATTGCGATTTTTTTTGCGTAACCTTTGTTTATAAACAGTTTCAGCATCCCCGCGCATCGATCGGTCTTGCCGGTATTGACGTCGCCGATGATTAATGTGCGCTTACCGATGTATTCTTCTATTTTATCCATTATTTCTGGATGCAGATGCATAATAAACGATGCATGATAAATGATGCTGGATACAGGTTGATAGTTAATCTTTGCATCATTTTTTTAGTTTGGATTTAAATGGCACAAGCATTAAAGTTGCTGCCATGACATAAGTGCGATCAGTGTCAGAAAACCAACACCTAGCGCTGCCCAATCCCTATAACCCATCCGGTATTCCTTTAAAAAGGTCCTCCCCGGACGCCCGAAACCTCGTGATTCCATGGCTTCTGCCAATTCCTCGGCCAGTTGAAATGCCTGAATCAACAGCGGGATGAAGAATGCCGGATAGTGGCGCAGGGCAGACCAACCCGGTTCTACAGGGATGCCCCGGGTGCGCTGGGCATCCAGGACGTTTTTGGCTTTTCGGCTGATGACCGGAACAAACTGCAAGGAAGTGCTCAGCACAAAAGCGACAGTGTACGGCAACCCCCACTCGATCAAAGCATTTCCCAGATCTTCGGGTAAAGTTGTGGAGAAGAAGGCAAAAAAGACAGTCGTCAGTGTAAGGAGTTTGAGAGCCGCGACCGTTCCTGCTTCAAGGTTGATCGACCACCAGGTTATTGCCCCGAAAAACAGGGCCATGGGCATCACCAACCGCAGCCATCGCAAATATGCCTTTCCCTGCGTCATTAAGACGATAAGCAATATCAGCGCGCCCCATTCCAGTGTCAAGCCGGCAGTTCGGTTGGAAACCATTACCAATACCGCATAAAATATTGAAAATATCAGTTTTGTACGCGGATCAAACACAGGCACAGCCCTTCATTTTTCCTCAAGCGGCGAAGCCGCGTTACATAAAATTGCGTTAGCAATTTTATTGTTCATACAATTTAAACGAATCTGTTGGTTCCAGTCCGGCAAGGCTCATGGCGTTTTTATCGGACATGGCATGTCGGGGTGCTCCCTCCGTGACCACCTGCCCTTTGGACATCAGAAGCCATCGGTGCGCGTGCTGTTCGGCGAACTCCAGATCATGGGTTATCAGCAAAACCGCCTGTCCCCGCAATCGGAGTTCAGCCATGAAACCGCCCAGTGCGCGTCGAAAATAACCGTCCTGTCCGGCCGTGGGTTCATCCAGCGCGAGGATCGCCGGCTTTGCAGCCAGGGCGGCGGCAAACGCCACACGTTTTTTTTCCCCGCCGCTTAATCGGTACGGAGAACGATCCAGTAGCGGTTCCAGCCGAAACAGCTGAGTCAGTTCATCAAACCATTTTTCATCATAACAGTCGAGTATCTGGGCACCCACTTTAATTTCATCCCGAACGGAAAGTTTGAAGAACTGGCTGTTTGGATTCTGAAAAGCGATACCCATGTGGCGGGCCAGCTGGGAGACTTTGAGTTGTGCGGCATCCTGCCCCTTCACAAAAACCCGGCCCCGGGTTGTACGATACAATCCGTTCAAAAGCTTAAGAAGGGTGGTCTTGCCTG
The DNA here is from genome assembly GCA_042573625.1 of Thermodesulfobacteriota bacterium. GTDB lineage: Bacteria > Desulfobacterota > Desulfobacteria > Desulfobacterales > UBA11574 > JBHPCZ01. The sequence goes on along the minus strand of JBHPCZ010000036.1, from coordinate 1,405 downwards.
CTCCGTTGGCCCCTACGACCGCCAGGCATTCCCCCTGCCTCAGGGTAAGGCTGATGTTGTTTATAATAGAAGCGCCGTTTAAGGTGAATGAAACCGCCTCTGCTTCCAATACGGTTTCGGCTTCTATAGGCGGGGGGGCCAAGGGAACCGGCCTCAAATCAGGCAGAGGCCGGTTCGAAGAGACGTTTGATTTTAACGTTGCCAGGTTCAAAGGAGGTCGCTTCAGATCGAGTTGCCGCCCCGCACGCACCGGAAGTGGCAGTTCAAGTCCAAAGGGTTCCACATCCCGGGTCAGCACTTCTTCGGGCGGACCGTCCAGTACCACCCGTCCTTCGTGCAAAACCACCATTCGCTGCGCGTCCGCCACCGTGTATCGCAGGCGGTGTTCGCTGATGACCACTCCCATTCCCTGCCGGTGTATCTGCTTGAGCAGCTCCCGAATCCGGCGTACATTAACCGGATCCAGGTTGGCGTAGGGTTCATCCAGCACGATCAGTTTCGGCTCGAGTGCCAGGATGGCCGCGATGGACACCAGTTGCTGTTCGCCGCCGGACAGTTCATGGGGATTGCGATTTAAAAGATCTGAAATGTTTACCGCTTCCGAGATTGCCGCAAGCCGTTTCTCGATTTCGGAACGGGGCAGCCCGAGGCTTTCCAGGCCAAAAACAATCTCACGCTCTACCGAGCCGTTGAACAGCTGCGCTTCGGGATTTTGGAGTACAATACCCACCAGTTCGAATAGATCGCCAACCGAATGTCGGGTCGAGATCAATCCGGCAACACGTATCTCTCCATTCAATGTGCCGCCGTAAAAGTGAGGGATAAGTCCGTTAAACGTTCTGCAGAGCGTTGATTTTCCGGATCCGCTGGCGCCGCAAAGGAGTAGATATTCACCGTGTGGAACGGTTAGATTAATATTGTCAAGGACCCATTCACTGCTGTTTTTCAGGTAAGCGTATCGAATAGAGTCCGCTTTTATGATTGAAAAAGGCATTATCCGTTTAAAAAGGCGGTTCTTCTCCAGATTAGTTGTAGAAAATTCTGCCTGCAAGGCATACAAGTCTGTCTGAGGCAGACAAGGATTCGAGGATTCAAGGATTCAAGGGGCCAAGTGTTTTTTTCTAACGATTTTATCAACGCCTTGAGCATCCTTTCAACCGCTGCTCTCTTAGCAATGAGTTCCGCTAATTTTCCAGCTTCGACGTAGGCTAAGTCCCCTGAAAGCAAGACTTGAGTTTCTAACTCACAATTGGATCCATAGCCAATATAGAGTGACCGAATATAATCCGCACTTTTCATTCTTTATAATTTTTTAGCGTTTCCCTCGAATCCTTGAATCCTTGACCCCTTGGATCCTTAGGATCACTCCAACTTTTTTGGAGGTGATCCTTATTAAAAACACCGG
>JBHPCZ010000035.1:0-26204 GCA_042573625.1 Thermodesulfobacteriota bacterium | reverse complement strand
CTGACTTGGAGCAGTTGTTGGATGAAGAAGCGCCGGTTGAAGAAGCCGAAGAAACACCTGAAGACCTTGATCTCGATCTGGATTTCGAACTTGAGGATGCCGAGCCGGAGTTTGAGCTTGAAGCGGAAGATCTCGATTTATCGGACATAGATGAAACACTACTTCTGGATGATATGCCGGACGATGAAGACGAACCTGTAGTAGCGGCAATGGGTCTTGACGCTATACCAGACGATGATGACACGCCCATAGCAGCGACGGTGGGGATTGGATCAGAAGCCGCCCAAGCCATGGATTTTGCAGCCACATATAAGATGGACTCTCCAACAGTTAAATTTGAGCCCGAGGACCTCCCGGGCGCTGATGCCGGTGCAGTAGAAGAAACACCTGCTCTAAAAAAACGAAAACCCTTCAAAAGAAAACGGAGCAAAAAGATATTATTGCTGCCTTTTGTGTTACTATTATTGGGAATAGCGGCATTGGGAGGGGGCATTTACATGGAGCATCCCGCCATCACCGACATCGCCAAACAGATTCCTTATGGAAACGAGCTAATAAAACTAATAAAACCTGAACCTCCTGATCCCGCCGGCAAGCTCAAGATAGAGACCTTTGCTGTCAAAGGCCGATATGCTCAAAACACAAAAATCGGGGAACTTTTCGTGATATCCGGCAACGTTCGAAATAATTATCCAGGCAACAGGGCCTTTATCAAGGTGTCTGGGAATCTCTTTACAACGGGGAATAAACCTTTCAAAACAAAACCGGTCTTTGCCGGAAATGTACTCTCTGATTTGGAGCTTTCCAATCAGGGGTTGGGAGCCATAAACAAACGCCTCAACAACCGCTTCGGTGACAAAAAATCGAACATGAATGTCGCGCCCGGAAAAACCCTCCCGTTTATGGTTGTATTTTCCAACCTGCCGGGTAATCTTGAAGAATTCACTGTTGAAGTTGTGGGATCTTCCGCCTTATAAATGTTTGATGCAAAATTGAATTTTCGGCTTGACGAAGTAAGGCCGTACTGCTAAAAAGGCCCTTCCAAAATCAATGAGGCATATGGTTTTGAGACCTTTGAAAAATGTTCAATTTTGCTCAAGGCCACGGAAGGCGAAAATTTTAACCACAGGAATACATTTAGTATTTCGAGGATTGAAATTTGAGCCTGACACAGGGATTGGGCAAAAGGGGGCGTTTTTCAAAGGCCTCGTTTCACGGACTGAAAAAAACATATGCCTTAGAACAACCGGTTTTATGTTGGCGATGTAGCTCAGACGGTTAGAGCATGCGGCTCATATCCGCAGTGTCCGGGGTTCGATTCCCTGCATCGCCACCACTCGAAAGACATAACCCTCTGTTATTACAGAGGGTTTTTTAATGACCTTCTGGCCCAAATCAGACCAATTCCATCTGTTACGCACTTTTCTTACACACCTTGACAAATGGAGTTGGAAAAATGAAAACAAAAATAGGCAGATCCGCCTCCTACCTCGTTAGAAATTCTTACACATATTCCGCATTAAGGTTCCTAAAGACCTTCAAACCCAAGTTGGCAAAAAAGAGTTGCGGTACTCCCTTCGAACAGGGTATATCGGCCTTGCAAAACCAAAAGCACGATTGTTCGCAGGTCAAATCCAGAAACTATACCCCCTCTTCTTGGTGTTCGTTTCGAGAGAAGTCTTCTCTATGGTCATCTGAACCATTCCAAATACCTTCCTGACACACTATGGGTATTTGTATTTGGAACTGAAATGTGGCTATGCGTTTTGGACGGGAAATGGAGATGGGTGTGGATCTGGATTGGGTTTGCTTGACTTCCGCAACTTTCTTAGACAGGTGTTATCTTCCCTGACAAGAGCACAGACATTCGGGTTGTCAATCTCTCTACAGGTAAGATGGTTATATAGAGGGCATTCTGGATGTTGTTCTGACATTTTATTTCCTATGGGTTATTGCCTGTTAAGTATTCAGTTGGATCTGTGTGCTGTCAGATTAAGTTTTGTTCAGGATAACTTATACACTAATCAAAAGAATAATGCTACCCTTGAATCCTATCAAACATACAACAAAACCCCACACTCAGTTTGAGAAACGGAATTTATTTACCAGTTATTAACCCTCTCCCTCAACTTTCCAGAACACCTGAAAGTTACAACCTTCCTTGGTGGCAGCATCATCGAATTGCCCGTTGATGGATTCCTACCCGTACGTTCCCTCTTTTTTCTTACACAAAACTTACCAAAGCCACTGATCAGTACATCCTCACCGGATTCAAGAAAACGTTTGATAATTTCAATTATGGTTTCTGCTGCCTCTGATGATTTTTTGAGAGTGTATCCGTTTCTGTTCCTGATTTCTTTGATGATGTGGGCTTTGGTGAGTCTCATGGCAAGGGTTCCTTTGTTGGTGGGTGAGGGAATTTTATATGGATGTATCAGTTTCAGCAGAACAGGCTGTCTGCTGAAACTTTCTTAGTGTTCTTTCATGTTCTCCACTAAGCCTTCTATTACATCCTTCTGGATCTGGCTTTGGTAATTGAATCTAACACCAATTCCTTCCGAGGTGATCCGGGTAATTTCGCCATCGATTCTAAAAGAATCCTCTCTGTCAGGAAACGAAAAAGTCATTAAAAGTTCCTGTCCTGCTGGAAAGGATTCACTGGTTTCAATGAACACACCAGTGGTGCTTATGTCTTGAATGTAATTTGAGAAGGCTCGACCTCCGACTGCATAATCTACGTTTATCAGACAGGCCTTTCTAGCATATTTCCTATCCCCTCTCTTCTGGATCATTTCCTCCAACTGTTTCACAAGGACTTCCTGCTCATCTTCAGGAATAGCCACAACCAATTTGAATATGTGCGTATTGATGTTGTCTTTGAGCAATTGTCTTAAGAGATCCAGTTGTTCCTCTTCCGTTAAATCATTAATCAACTCAAATATACGGGGAATGATACCATATGGTTGTTCAGAAGCAGTCATCTTAAACCCCCAGTGTTAAAGGTTAAAGCAGATCAAATGAACAATATGATAGGTCGATAGCAGTTTGAATGGGAGATGGAGACCAGCAGATTGAAACCAGGATCAGTCGAAACCAAGAATCAACAGCGATTAGAACTGGTCAATTTAATTAATAAATATGAATAGTCTACCTCAACTTGTCTGTCAAGACTGAATTATGTAGTGCGAAATGCGGATTTTGAATATCTGAAGCGCAGGAGTGGGCATATGTGGGGTGGTTTTTATCGTGATACTTTTATAGCTTGAAATGAGAGTCAGGGTTGTATTATAGAACAGGGACACAGGAGGCACGCAGATTTGATACACACCGATAATCCTCATTTCTTCCGGCAGCAGGTGAGTAGAAATTCTAAGATGCTGAAATAGATCCTCATCTGGAATAAAAAAAGTTTTGTTATGATACCCGGTTTTCAGAAAATTGTGGAACAACGTATTCAAGCGGCACAGAGAAACGGAGAGTTTGACAATCTGCCCAACTCCGGCAAACCGCTTGTATTTGAAAATGACAGAAATGTGCCGGAAGACCTGCGCCTCGCCCATAAAATATTGAAAAATTCAGGTTTCGTTCCCCCGGAAGTCGAGTTGAAAAACAAGATCAGGCAGACAGAAGACCTTCTGGCCGGCATGGAGGAAACTTCTGAAAAATACCGCCTCCTAAAAAAACTGAATTTTTTAATCATGAAGTTCAATTCAATACGAAACACATCCATAATGTTCGACCTGCCGCAGCATTATGCCGAAAAACTGGAAAGGCGTCTTGATAAGGGATTTTAGTTAATAAAAATGGCATTCAAAAAACCAAAAGAAAAGACCCAATACTTCAAAAGCGTTCTAATAGCCTATTCCATTCTTGTCTTTCACGTTTTTATGATTGCACTTCTGCTCTTCCTAGTCATTTTTTTTAATGGCCTTGTCCAATATATGATATGGATCTTTCTCGGCGGCTCAGCAGCAATCATCTTTTCGGGCTATCATTTTTACAAGCGTATGAAAGCACAGGGAAGGACGCTCAAAGAAATGTTGCGCTCTCCTCTACTGGGCGACAGAACAGTTGAGGTGAGTTTTTTGGGTGGCGTTGCAACCTTCAAAATCTCCGGGACAGGCGGCGTTCAGGCACTAGACGGCCAATCAGTCAAGCAAACCAAGCAACTGGAAGACCCGACGACAATTCGTGTCAGGGAACTCACCGATCTTGTTCGCCTGCTCGAAAATGGCATGATCACTCTGGAAGAATATAATAATATTAAAGGCCAAATTTTTAATTCATAAATGAACGAAAACGACCCGGCCTGCAACTAAACACCAGACAACGAGAGGTGAACCATGAAAAAGCTAACTGTCGCACTTCTTTCAGGCGGGATATCCTCCGAGCGTGAGGTCTCTCTTAACAGCGGTAATCAAGTCCACGAAGCCCTGGACAAGGGAAAATACAATATTTTAAGATACGATCCAAAAACCGACCTGGCCCGCCTGATAACAGATGCGCCGCAGATTGATGTCGCGCTCATCATACTTCACGGGCCTTTTGGTGAAGACGGCACGGTTCAGGGGCTCTTTGACCTACTTGATATTCCGTATCAGGGATCGGGAGTTCTCGGAAGCGCCGTGGGTATGAACAAACTGGCGTCAAAGCGCCTCTATGAACAAGCCGGCCTCCGGGTTCCCCCATATATGGCGATAAAACCTGATGATGCTTTTGACCCGGAGGAATGTGTAGAACAAATCGGTCTTCCGCTGGTGGTCAAACCGGTTGGCAGCGGCTCAAGTGTCGGCATATCTATTGTTAAATCAGCAGGCGCCTTGAAAGACGCGATGGAATCCGCCTTTGCTCACGATGATACAATTTTGATTGAAGCCTATATTGACGGCATCGAACTCACCGGCGGCGTTCTCGGCAACGACGATCCCGAAGCCCTGCCCATCATAGAAATCATCCCCGACACGTCGCATGATTTTTTTGATTATGAAGCCAAATATACAGCAGGCATTACTGAGGAAATATGTCCGGCCCGAATTGACGATGCGATGACCGAGAAAGCACAAGCATCAGCAAGAACGGCACATCAAGCGCTTTTCTGCAAAGGCTACAGCCGGACCGACATGATTCTCAAAGATCAAAAGATTTACGTTCTTGAAACCAACACCATACCGGGCATGACCGCAACGAGCCTTTTGCCGCAAGCCGCCCAAGCCGCAGACATTTCTTTCAGCCAACTCCTGGACAGATTGATCGAGTTAAGCATCGAGGAACATCAAAGCAGCAGGTGATTTAATGATCGTCAGAGGTAGCAGGGAATTGATGGGGACCTTTCATGAGCTTCGCCCCGGCGATATCTTCATCGGAAGACTCGCCTCAAAGCATCTGAAGCAGTCTATACTGATTGATCTCCTGGAGCGAGGCGTTCATTGCATTCCATCACCGCTTTCACAAAATTTAAACGGTTCCAAGGCTGCTCAGGCCCTTGTTTTGAAGGACTTGATGCTTCCCCATACCTGTCCCGTCAATCGGCGAACTGACCTGATTGATGCGGTGAACCGATATAACGAAAATGGCATAGGCCCTGTGGTGTCCAAGGAAGACCACCTGCACTGCGGTCATGGCGTGCGGCTGTGGGATACGATTGAAACCTTGTACAGTTTCATGGCCCTTTCTGAATCTTCATACCCTTTTGTTCTGCAGCCCTTCCTGGAGAATTTTACCGACGTACGCGTCATCATCGTCGGCAATTACGTCGAGGCGTATATCAGACACAACCCGAACAATTTCAGGATGAATATATCTTCCGGCGGAAAAATGTATCCTTTTACACTGGACGATGATAAAGAAAAGTTTTGCCGAAAAGCGATGGAAAGGGGAAAATTTCCATATGCCCACATTGACCTCCAAATCATTGGGAACGAAAAATGTTATCTCTCGGAAATCACACTGAACGGCGGCATTAAAGGGGCAAAAATCAGCAGAAAAACACTGGATCAAAAAAAACAGGATTTGCTTGAAAGCCTGGCAAAGAAAATTTTGAAAGCGTAAAGGAGATATTTTGAAGACCCAAAAGAAGCGTTCAAATAAAATTGCGCGGCCCCCCGAGGTCGGTATTGTAATGGGAAGCGATTCCGACCTTGAAATAATGGCGGAGACCGCATCCGTCTTAAAAGAATTCGGCATCCCCTTTGAAATGACGGTCGCTTCCGCACACAGGAGCCCCAAAAGGGCAGCCCAATTTGCATCTTCCGCTTCTAAACGGGGTATAAAAGTAATCATTGCAGGGGCTGGACATGCAGCACACCTTGCAGGCGCAATGGCTGCCCATACGCGCCTGCCGGTGATCGGTGTTCCAATAGATTCCTCTGTGTTGAAAGGATTCGATGCGCTTCTCTCCACGGTTCAGATGCCTCCGGGAGTTCCGGTCGCTACTATGGCCATTGGAAAGTCAGGCGCAAAAAACGCGGGTATCCTTGCGGCACAGATTCTTGCCCTTTCTGATCCCAATATCGGGAAAAAACTGGACAAACATAAAAAAGATATGGCCCTGCAGGTGAGTCAAAAGGCAAGAAAGTTAAAGGAATACAAATAAAAGAAAGCATTTCCCCCAACCACCACACCCCGTATGCACCATGCCAAAAATAATTGACATACATCCGTCAAAACCACACCCCGAGAGCATAAAGGCGGCAGCTGAAATTATCAAAAGCGGGGGAATTGTATTTTTCCCCACGCAATTCCTTTATGGACTGGGCGCAGACGCGTTGAATATTGAGGCGGTGAAAAAGGTATTCGCCATCAAACAGCGCTCCCTCAGCAAACCCATTTCCATTCTGATAAAAAACAGAGATGAAATTGACAAATTGGTAAGGTATATACCACCCGCAGCACTACGTATTATGGACAGCTTCTGGCCGGGTAAAATCACCATCGTTTTTGAAGCAAAAGATCTGATACCGGACCATCTTACAGCAGGTACAGGTAAAATAGGCATCCGACTGCCAGAGCATCCGGTGGCCGCTGCCTTGCTCAACTCACTAAAAAATCCGATAACCGGGACAAGTGCAAATATTTCAGATAATACCGGATGCTCATGTGTCCCTGATCTGGTCCCTCAGATCGCAGAAAAGCTTGATCTTATCTTAGATGCCGGTCCCCTTAAAGGGGGTGCCGGATCAACTGTCATCGATGTTACACCCCCTGAACCACGGATTATAAGGAAAGGCGCGGTCTCGCCAAAAGATATTTTCGCTATTCTTTAGAAGTATTAAGCGGGCTCGTTATTCGCCACAAAACATCCACCCGGTTGGCGTATTTCAACGCAACGATATTGACAATTTATCTGAAGTTTCATATAAAACATTTTATGCCGGAGTGGTGAAACTGGTAGACGCACGGGACTCAAAATCCCGCGGGGGCGACCCCGTCTCGGTTCGATTCCGAGCTCCGGCACCAAGTAAAATCAGGGGGTTATCCATTTTGGGCAATCCCCTTTTTGGTGTCGAAATCATGGACTGTTCAAATTTTCCTTATTAATCTTCTATAGGAATTTAATAAGGCCTGGGTTGATTGTTCCCAAGTGAAGTGTTCAACAACCCGCCGACGCCCTGCTATTCCCATTTGCCTTCTAAGGGTCTTATCTTTGAGCAGGCTAATAATCGCTCGGGCCAATGTGTCGGCATTATTAGGCTCAACCACGATTCCGGTTTCGCAATCCTGTATGATTTCTACGAGACCTCCCGCACGAGTGGCTATAACGGGAAGCTCCATCGCCATAGCCTCTATCGTGGGAATTCCAAATGGTTCATCCCATACTGATGGAAAAATAAAGACATCAGCCTCCTGATAATGACCTGGCAACTCTGCGTGAGGGACACAACCGATGAAGGAGACTTGACCTCTGAGTCTCGATGGAATCCTCTCTTTCAAGTTGGAGATGTATTTGTCGGAATAGAAGGTTTCTAAGTTCGAAACTTTGTGATTGTCGCTTAAGGCAACAATGAATTCTATCGGACATGAACCAATTGGACCAATCAATTCCAGTTGTACTTGAGGATGCTGATCGGCAACCTTCTGGAAAGCATCGAGCAAAATATGAAGTCCTTTTTCCGGTGAAATTCTGCCGACATAAAGCAGACGTTTGGCTCGTTTCTTCACTGATGAACCGGACTGGGGACTGGAGGTAAAATACTCTGAATCCACGCCATTATAAACAGTCACACACCTGTCGGAAAATCGAGGAAAGCGGCGGCGAATTGTTTCTGTGATGTACTCGCTACAACCGATAACCATATCTGTTTTCTGTAAACTTTTTTCAATCATTATTTTATCGAGTTGTGTCAACCACTCACACTGCATATGCAATACGATTTTGACTTCAGAATTTATATCACGAATGAAAGGAACGAACTGGTGGAAATTATGGACGTGAACGATATCGCAACCTTGATTTCTCAAATCTTTAGCCACTTTTAATGCGTATCTCGGATAATACCACTTGGAAGCGAAAAGGGGATGCGTGGCATTGTTGTTTTTAAAAAACGGTTTGGTGAGTTCGAGAAATATCCGGTCGAGGACAATGGGTACAAATTCATGATGTACACCCTCATGTTTTTTCACCCTTCTTAAAAACCGGCCCCCCGAATAGACCACAACGTCGCAGAACCGGACCAGGCGACGCGAAACCTCATATGCCCATATTCCTATGGAATTCTGGACAGGGGGAAAAACAATGTCAAAGGGCTGACAAACAAGAGCGATCTTCATTATTGTCCTATACCATCAAATGTTGAACTCAAGTATTAGCAGGTTCATATTGTTTCAAAAGAGATCGGCTGAAGAAAAGGATAAGAATTTGTTTTTTTAAGAGCGGATCAAGCAAAAAACTAATGATGTTAAAGTTGTGTGCCGTAGCATGAAGTATACCAATATGTAAAGGGCCGGATATCAAGCAGCACCCATACTATGGCAACCGACGATTCGGATTCAGATACCGAATGCCGATCGTATTGTCAAGAAGGCATTTTGATTGGAACTAAATGCAAGCCAGTCGAAAATTACTGACTTTTATAATCATTCAAACCTATCGACGAGTGGTTGCGATAGTGGTTTTAAATCATCACTTCAAAACTTGTGTTTACTGCATATATAACAGCTTTTTAAGAGCTTGAAATAGTTGTGATAACATATTTCAATAAGAGCAAATACGTTTTACATGTTTTGCCCTTTCCATTTTTATGATATCTGCAATCAGTGAGAACAGACTTATGACTGTGATATTTGTGAGGTATAAATAGATTATTATTTAAAAAGAGAAAAAGTATAAATGAAAAAGTTCTTTAATTTGTTTATAATATTTTTAACGCTGTTATTTGCTGTGTTATGGCTCCGCACCACACATCAACAATCAGCAGAGAGTAAAATCTTTATTAAGTACTGGTATGGCCGGGAAGGACAGCAGTTTGGTGTTCCTGGGATCACCCAACCATGGGTTAATATTTTGGGGAATATTACCGGGGATCATGCAATTCAGAAATGCAGTTATAGTTTAAACAGTGGTCCGGTTTCCAATATTCGCATCGATAGGCAAAACAGGCTGGCTGATGATGGGGATTTCAATATTCAAATTTACAAAGATAACATCCCTGCTGGTTCTAATACAATTACGGTTTTTGCCGAAGACACTGATGGAAATAAAACACAAAAACAGGTTTCTTTTGCCTATCAACCCAATAATAGATGGCCCCTTCCGTATTCGATTAACTGGAATACTGTAAAAAAAATACAATCGGTTGTACAGATAGTGGACGGAAAATGGAACCTTAGTAATGGAGGTTTGACTAATCACCTGTCGGCGTATGACCGTTTATTTTGTATAGGTGACACATCCTGGAAAAACTACCAGGTTATGTTGGTAGTTCTCCCCCATTCATCAACAGGTTTGCTGTCGATAGGACTACGCTGGAAGGGACATTACCAGACTGAAGATGAGCTATCTCCGTATGTTGGCTGGAATAATTGCGGCGCTTCGGGTTGGTATTCTTTACATGAAAATAAGCTCAGTTTTCAATATATTAAAGGTGGCAAAAAAAACAAGGAAGATACCATTGTTGAGATCTCACCGCGCGAACCATTATGGTGGAAACTGAAGGTAGAAACAATTCCCGGCAAAGGATACCTTTATTCTCAGCGTATGTGGCCTGTTGGTGATGAAGAGCCAGATTGGTGGCTGACGGTATTGGAAGGACCTGATCCAAAATACAGTTCAGGCTCAATCTATTTTCTTTCACATATGTCGCAGGTAACGTTTGGCTATATAGAAGTGACCGGTTTATAAAAACGGCAGAATCAAATTAGGGGATGACACCACAACCATTGATATAAGCAGGTATTCCGATTGCAGCTGCCAAGGCTTTGCAAAATTGTTACTGCTGCAAACCATAACAGCAATCCATTCAACGAGTATAAAAGAAACAAAAATAATTTCAACAATTGTTGGGTTTTAACTTCCTTGGAACACCCCTTTTTACTTGCCACTAATTTACAGCCATGATATTCAACCGAGAAAGTGCCGATGGATATTTAAGTGGTGGAAAGTTTCTGATTTTAAACAAAAATAGGAGTCGCTTTTCTATCTTAAATAAAATACATAGAAGAAAAAAAAGCGCAGACAAGGTTGTCTTTAGAGATGAAGGTCAGTATTGGCTTGCCGGTCCGAAACGGTGAACTGTTTTTGAAAGATGCCATAGATTCTATTTTGGCTCAAACGTACGAAGATTTTGAACTGATCATTTCAGACAACGCATCCACGGATCGAACGCGTGAGATATGTGAATCTTTCACAGATTCTCGTATCCGATATTATCATAACGAAAAGAATAAAGGTGCGGCGTGGAATTTTAATCGTGTGTTCGAACTTTCAAACGGAGAGTACTTCAAGTGGGCCGCGCACGACGATATCCTGGCTCCGGAGTTTCTCCATGCCTGTGTCGATGTTTTAGAAAAAGACCCTTCGATCATTCTTAGTTTTACCAGAGTAAAGTTCATTGACAAAAATGGTAAGTTTTTGAAAGATTTTCCCTTAAAACTAAAGGTTGATGCAGTAAATTCTGTAAAGCGATTTAGTGAGGTATTGCTCAGACTTCATGCTTGGATTTATGTTTTTGGCGTCATACGATCCAATCTGCTAAAAAAAACAGATCTAATTTGCAGCTATTTTGGTTCTGACAATGTACTTGTGGCTCATTTGTCTTTGCTGGGACGCTTTGTCCAAATTCCGGATTCTCTTTTCTTCTATAGAAGACATTCTGGACAGTCGATCCGACTTGTTAAAGATCCACCTGCTTTTACCGCCTGGTTTGATCCCAACACCAAAGGAAAAATCTTTTTCCCACAGTGGCGCTATTTCATAGAGTATTATAAACTGGTTAAAGCTCCTTTGAATTTTAAAGAACGCATGGAATGCTATTTCTGGCTGGAATTATGGCTACTGTTGCATTCACCCTTTCTTGCTATAGATCTCTTCAGGGCCGCACGAAGTGTGTTAAAAAGAGGTTTCAAATGAAAGTCGTTATCCTTGCGGGAGGAATCGGATCAAGGCTGTTTGAAGAGACAAAAGACAAGCCGAAGCCCATGATAGAGATCGGAGACAGACCATTACTCTGGCACATTATGAAATTTTACGCATACCATGGATTTAAAGACTTCATTATAGCGCTCGGCTACAAAGGGGGAGTTATCCAGGAACAGCTCGGAAAACATTATGCGACAGATTGGAAAGTAGAACTTGTCGACACAGGTGTCGAAACGCTAACCGGCGGTCGGATCAAGCGAATCGCACCGTATATAACAGAAACCTTTATGCTCACCTGGGGGGATGGCGTTTCGGATATCGACCTTAGTGCGCTTTTACGGTTTCATCGCACACATGGGAAACTGGCCACTGTTACGGCCGTAAAACCTCTAATGCGCTTCGGACATATGATCCTCAAGGGAGATCAGGTCACACAATTTTCTGAAAAAGCGCCGCTTGAGGAAGAATGGATCAATGGCGCATTTTTTGTCTTGGAACCTGATGTGCTTAACTACATTGAAGGGAATTTCACTCAATGGGAAGAGGAACCTCTCCAAACCCTTATGCGTGAAGGACAACTCATGGCCTACAAACATACAGGTTTTTGGCAGTGCATGGACACGCTGCATGAAAAACGCCTGTTAGAAGACTTGTGGCAGAAAGGGGCCCCATGGAAAGTCTGGAATTAAGCGCATGAAAGTTTTAGTGACAGGTCACAACGGATATATCGGAACAATACTGGTGCCGCTGCTGCTCGCCGAGGGGCATCAGGTTGTGGGATTGGACATTAATCTTTATCAACGGAGCGTCTTGGGAAGCCATACCCCATATAAGTCGAACATCTTTAAAGATATACGCGATGTGAAACGTTCGGATTTAGAAGGATTTGATGCAATTATTCACCTGGCCGGACTGTCCAATGATCCGCTGGGATATTTAAATCCGAAAATCACATATCAGATAAATTACGAAGCTTCCCTATATCTAGCGCGCCTGGCCAAACAAGCGGGTGTTCAGCGATTTCTCTTTGCTTCCTCTTGCAGTATTTACGGTTCAACAGAAGAAACAATTATAAATGAAGAGGCTGAGTCTTCCCCTCTAACACCTTATGCACGATCCAAATTGCTTGTTGAACAAGAGGTCTCGAGGTTAGCGGACACTTCCTTTAGTCCCACATATTTGCGAAGCGGAACAGCTTATGGTGTTTCCCCTCTGCTGCGGTTCGACCTTGTAATCAACAACCTCGCGGCATGGGCATATACCACTGGAAAAATATATTTAAAAAGTGATGGCTCTCCCTGGAGACCTGTTGTTCATATCGAGGATATAGCTCGTGCTTTTATTGAAGTTCTGCAGGCCTCCCGCAGCTTGATACACAACCAGGCTTTTAATGTGGGCGTAACTGAAGAAAACTATCGCATAAGTCAATTGGCAGAAATTATTAAAAATGTGGCGCCCGATTGCGAGGTTGTCTACTCGCCTGATGCAGGACCGGACAAGCGGAGCTATCGTGTGGACTGCAGTAAAATTATCAAGGCACTCAATTTCTCCCCGAAATGGAATGCAAGAAAAGGAATAAAAGAAATATTTGAATTCCTAAGCCGAGTGGGTTTAAAATTTGAAGATTTTGAGGGGGCTCGGTACAACCGAGCATCTCATATCCGATATTTGCTTGGCACCGGTCACCTGGACTCAGAACTGCGTTGGAGGACCTCGGCATGAATTGCAGGTCTTGCAATTACTCGCCGCTTGAGTTTATCATTTCTTTTGGAAGTACTGCCCTTGCAGATCGATTACTCACTGAGGAACAACTTCAACAACCAGAGATAAAAGCACCCTTGGAACTTGTTTTTTGTCCCGGATGTTCACTGATTCAAATTACGGAAACCATTCCTCCTGAGATTCTTTTTGATGACCATTATCGCTATTTTTCCTCAGCGATTCCTTCTCTAGTGGAACATACGAAAAAAAATGCCAATGAACTCATTGAATCCAGAAGTCTGGATGCCAGCTCTTTCGTAATTGAAATCGCAAGCAATGATGGTTATTTTCTTCAACACTTTATGCGAAAAGGCATTAAGGTTCTAGGAATTGATCCATGCAGAGGCCCGGCTTCAAAAGCCCGGGAATCGGGAATCCCCACACAAATTGCATTTTTTGGAAAGGATCTGGCCACACAACTCGCTTCTGAAAACAAACAGGCAGATGTTGTCATCGCCAATAACGTTTTGGCACACGTACCGGACTTAAACGGCTTTGTTGAAGGAATAAAGAAAATTTTGAAGCCCCGAGGCATTGCTGTAATCGAAGTGCCACACGTTGTTCCGCTCATAGAACGGTCTGAATTTGACACCATATACCATCAGCATCTCTGTTATTTTTCAGCCACAGCCCTTGACGCTTTATTTCGAAAATACAGCTTATTTCTGAACGATTTAAAAGAACTCGACATCCATGGGGGGTCATTGCGGTTGCATATTCAGCATCATGAGCGGACAAACTCATCTGTCAGGCAATTGTTGAAATTAGAGGCTGAAAAAGGTGTCAATAGTATCGCTTATTATCAGGGTTTTTCTGAAAAAGTATTCGAAATTAAGCATTCCCTTATGCGCATTCTGAAGGAACTCAAACATCAAGGGAAACGGGTTGTAGGATACGGCGCGGCGGCAAAGGGCAACACGCTCATGTCTTATTGCGGGATTGATCAACATATTCTGGATTACATCGTCGATATCAATCCTCATAAAAAGGGTATGTATATGAGCGGCAACCATCTTCCAATTCTCCCTGTCGAAAAGCTGCTTAAAGATATGCCGGAATATGTCTTATTGCTATCCTGGAATTATGCTGAAGAGATCTTAGAACAACAAAATGAATACAGAAAAAGGAGGGGAAAATTTATCATCCCCATCCCCTTCCCTAAAATTGTATAAAACAGATGCAGGCCTGAACGTTAAATCGTAAAAACAGCAAAAATCCTGGAAAAGGAATACATTTTCCCGGTAAATTCGCATGAAAACTGAAACATTCATCTTGATAAAGACTGAGCGGTTTAACCGACAACCTCCACCAAAAACAGGTCGGTAGATTTGGGGTATCATGACGTGTAAAGCCTGTGGATCGAAAATGTCGATCTTTTACGAGCAGGAAGGAGTTCCCGCGCACAGCGTATTGCCCCTTCCCACCCGAGAAAAAGCCATCGCATACCCTCAAGGGACAATCTGTCTGGGGTTTTGTTCTCAATGCGGCTTCATCGGCAACCTTGCTCTGAATCCCCGGCTCATGGACTACACGTCAGAATACAACCCCACACAGGCACATTCACCCACTTTTAATGCATTTCACAGACATTTAGCACTTCATCTCATTGACAAATACAAATTGAAAAAAAAATTGATTATTGAGATCGGCTGCGGAGAAGGAGAATTCTTAAAGCTCCTCTGCGAACTTGGCGAAAACCGGGGCATCGGTTTTGATCCTGCCTGCAAAGAAGATAGCACGAGTACAATCACCTTCGTCAAAGACCTCTACTCGGAGAAATATTCTCACTATATTGCTGATTTTGTTTGCTGCAAAATGACACTCGAACACATCCCTGACGTAACCGGTTTCGTTGAGACTCTGAGCCAAATGGCAAATGATCAGACCATTGTTTTCCTTCAAATTCCAGATGTGATGAGAATCTTGCATGATTTGGCCTTCTGGGATATCTATTACGAACACTGTTCATATTTTAGCAGTGGATCATTGGCAAGATTGCTTCATAGAAGTGGATTTGGTGTGTTGGATTTATGGAACGACTATAATGATCAATACATCATGGCTGGAACAAAAATAAGAAATAAAGGCTTACTTCCTGATGATTTGAAAGATCTAAAACACAATGTCGATTATTTTAAACACAATTGTCAATATCACATTGATGCTTGGAGAAAGACTCTGTACGAAGATAAAAAGACCGTGGTCTGGGGAGGAGGTTCAAAGGGGGTTGCATTCTTAAATGCCCTGAAATTGAGCAATCACATCGATTATGTTGTCGATATTGATCCTCTAAAACAGAATACCTTTCTTGCGGGAACAGGCCACCGGATCGTTTCACCCGATTTTCTACAAGCAGATTGCCCGGATCGGATCATTTTGATGAATCCGATCTACAAAAATGAGATCGAGAAGCAAATCCGCAATCTCGGTCTGAATTCGGAAATACTGACAGTATGATAAAAACCTGCCCCGTCTGCAACCGCATGCATTGTGACGTGTTCTTCGAATTGCGGAATGTCCCCGTCCTTTGCAACCTCCTCCTGTCGAGCCGCGAAGACGCTGTGCAGTGCCCAAAAAGCGATATCAGGCTGGCATATTGCCAAATTTGCACACACATCTTTAATGAGGCATTTGACTTTCAAAAAATGAACTACACTTCGAAATATGACAGTTCATTGCATTGTTCTCAACACTTTCAAAATTACGTCATCTCGCTTGTACAACGTCTGACCAACCGCTATGGCTTGCGTGAAAAACACATCATTGAAATCGGATGTGGCCAAGGAGACTTTCTGTTCATGCTCTGTGAACAAGGATACAACACTGGAACAGGGTTTGACCCAAGCGTGGAGCCCACCTCCCATTCTCGCCGGGTGAAAATTATCCAGGACGTTTACTCCAAACGATACGCTGGGCATGCTGATCTGCTCTGTTGCAGGCATGTTCTCGAACATGTGGAAAATCCGGTACGCTTTATAGACAAACTTAATTCAGCCATAGGACCTGAAACCATTGTCTACTTTGAAGTTCCTAACGTTTTGTATACATTAAAAGATTTGGGTATCTGGGACATCATATACGAACACTGCTTGTATTTTAATACCGGTTCCCTTGGTTACTTGTTTGCATCATGCGGATTTCGGATTGAAGAACTCGCTGAAGCATTTGACGGGCAGTATTTGGGTATTGAAGCCAAGAAAGGAAACATAGAATACAAACCCCTGGAAATCATCAATTATGTGAAAGCCTTTTCTAAACACTATAAACAAAAAATCAATTTCTGGAATCGTGAAGTGCTAAAGTACCGAAATAACGTTATCTGGGGAGCCGGTTCAAAAGGGGTGACATTTTTAAATACTGTGGATCACAACATTAAATATATTGTAGATATAAACCCGAACAAGCATGGCAAATATGTCCCCGGCACTGGACAGAAAATTGTTGCTCCGGAATTTCTTAAAGAATATCGACCTGAAACAGTGATCTTAATGAATCCGCTTTATAAAGAAGAGGTTCGGGCGAGGCTGAGCGATCTTGGGGTAACCGCAAATATTTTGTGTGCTTAAACTGCACTTTTTCATCTAACTCTTATCTATATTAATTCCCAATTCGAACATATCACATCATTTGAATTGACTATTATGAATATTTTGTATATCAGCCCATTTCCGCCGGTTCCACCTTACTTCGGTGCTACCATCAGGGTGAAATACATCCTTAAAGTATTATCGGAACTGCACACCGTCACTTTGGTCAGTTTTTATGCTGACAGCGAACAAAAAAGAGTTGCCAGAGTTTACATGAGTCATTTAATAAAATTCTACTCTTTCCTAAAAACATCAGCACTTTGAATTTGAATTCACCTCTTTCAAAAATAAACGGGATTTGATATGGCAAACCAACAGAGGGAAAATGGTATGCAACAAAAAGACGATCGCACCGAAGTCTGTGCGCGGATTATTGCCAATAGGAAAGAACATCGGGTGTGGTTTTACTGGCGGAGTAAAGCCTCTTTGAACTCTTTTTCAGCGATAATAGATATATCGAAAGAAATGTAATGTGATTTGGTATAATTTGAAGATAACTGTTGTCTAAAAAAGTTTTGGTTCATTGCGCAAAGGTTTTTATTACAAGACAGATATTGTTTTTTGAAAAACAGTATCGCCATCCAGGCGGGATACGAAATTTGCCTATGAATTTTAAGGTGAAAGCGGTCAGGAGAATTGAATGAATATCCTAGTTGCAACGCTGGGAAGCTATGGCGATGTTCACCCAATGGTTGGCATTGCGGTCCATTTGAAAAAGAGAGGCCATAATGTTACATTATTCACCAATGCTTATTTCGAAAAATTGGCAAACAAGAACAACCTCAATTTTGTTCCTATAGGTAGCGAAGAAGACTACGATTATCTTTCCCATCTTTCTCTCACTGATATTAGCAATTCTTCCAAGAGATTTTCTGCCTTTCTGAGTGCCATAGCATTGCCAAACATTCGGACTGCTTATGATCAGTTAAAAAAATATGGCCAGCCGGCGAAGACGGTCATTGTTACCTCACCCATGGTGTTCGCGTCACGTTTAATCCAGGAAAAATTTGATATTCCTGCTGTTACCGTCCATATATCGCCTGTTGCCGTCAGATCGACGTATAAGGCTCCAAAAATCACCGACCCCTCGATACCGGACTGGATGCCCGGATTTTCAAAGCGACTTTTCTGGTGGATCGTCGATAAGGCTGTAATTGACCGTATGATCTGTCCAAAACTTAACGCCTTTCGGAAGGAGATCAGTCTCCCGCCGATAAACCGAGTGTTATCCAAATGGGCACATTCTTCGTTGAGAGTCATCTGCTTGTTTCCGGATTGGTTTGCTGTGCCACAGCCGGATTGGCCGCCGGAAACCCACTTAACCGGATTCCCGCTTTTTGATGATGGAGACGATGATTTGTCGAAAGAAGTTGTGGATTTTCTGGAGGCGGGAGAACCTCCGATTGTCTTCTCGCCGGGTTCATTTATGAGAAGCTGGCAGCAATATTTTGAGGCATCAACTAAAGCGTGCGGATTACTTGTAAAACGCGGTGTTCTGCTTTCACCCTACAATCATCAGATACCGGCGAACCTGCCAAAAGGAATGCGGCATTTTAAATACGTACCATTTAGAAAACTACTGCCGCACGCTGCGGCACTTGTCCATCATGGTGGCATCGGGAGTTGCGCTCAAGCCATGAGAGCAGGCATTCCTCAACTCATTCATCCAATGGCTTTTGACCAGTATGACAATGCTGCACGATTACTGAAGTTAGGGGTCGGAGATTCGATCAAGCTTACTGATTTCAGGCCGGATATTTTGTCCACCAAGTTACAGAAGTTAACAAATTCCCCTTCAACCTATCAGCGATGCCGCATTATAGCTGGTCATTTTGAAAATATCAGCCCTCTTATTGAGACCTGTGAGTTAATAGAATCAATAATATAAATTTTATCATGTTTTTCCTGAAGGGGCTTGGCTGACCACTCGCCGTCCATATCAAGACAACCCCAATTTGACAGGTTGTCCAGAGGCTTACGGATTTGATATTGTGACCAAGTGGTGAAAGTCAGTATAGGCAAAATCAACCGAATAACAGGAGGTATCTTTAATGCTCATCATCGATGAAATTGATTCACGACAAACAAATAACCGCACGGAAGCTATTGCGCGAATCACCGCCAACGGGCATGAATATCGGGTGTGGTTTCGATGGAAGGGGGCAATGTGCCCTACACCCGCTGATGCGTATTTAGCGGCGGGAATTCAACCCGCCATGTGTCTTGGGGGAAAGCTAATCGTCAAAGGAAGCGTATCGGAACGGCTTCTGAAAAACTTGCCAAAGATCCAGGAAACCTATCTGCGCCGGTATCCCACACTGTCGCCCTTGAATGTGGAAGTCGACGATGTGCGCCCATGGAATCCGAAGCCAGACCATTTGCCTGCGCAAGCTCCAAGGAACGTTGTTTGTAAAAGAGGGACCAAAACAGGTTTAGTCGGCACTCTTTTTTCCGGTGGCGTCGATTCCTTTTATAGCGTCCTCAAGCATCTGGACGAGATCAGGAGCCTCGTCTTTATTCACGGATTTGATATAAGCTTGAACGACCAGCAACTTCGAAAGCATGTTTCCGAATCACTGCGAAATGCTGCTTCCAAGCTCAGGAAACCTCTCATCGAAGTCGAGACCAACATCAGGCAGTTTTCTGATCGCTATGTAGCCTGGAACCCCTATCATCCCCAAGTCCTCGTCGCTGTTGGAATCATACTATCCGGATGCTTATCTAAACTCCACATTCCTTCCTCATGGTCGTATTCTGACTTAGAATATATGGAACGTCTTAACATTGTAATAAATATGGATCCTGCTACTGCTCCTCTCTTTTCCACTGACCGAATTGAGTTCGCACATGACGGATGTGAGTCGACACGAATCGAGAAATGCAAAGCAATTGCTGAAAATGATGTTGCCATGGAAACACTTCGCGTGTGCTGGTTAAACCCTGGCGGAGCCTATAACTGCGGTCGATGCGAGAAGTGTCTCCGGACAATGGTAAACTTAAGGATTGCAGGTGCCCTTGAGCGGTGCAAGACATTCAACCTGTCGCTCAATCCAAAAAAAGTGCTCGCCATTGCCGGAAAAAAAAACCCGTACAATATGATAATCCGGCAGAATATCGAAATGGGGGAGCGCCTGGGAACCGATCCGGAGCTTCTCTCTGCACTGCGTCTATCACTCACCCGGCGTATTAATATACAGCCCCGATGGTTGCTCTTCCAGGCCTATGAATTAGCACTAGCTGCACGGCGGCATTACTACCGAAAATGGACATGATCCGGGTTGAAGCCGGACGTGTTTGGGTGTTCTTTATGGTGGCCCCTTCTTCAAGCTAAAAAGAGTTTTTAACCTTTACCGGAAAATTCTCGTTGCTAAGTTTTTAATCTCTCCTGCTAACCTCCTTTTCTGTTTGATTTCTGAGGAACCTAAGGAGGGGATTTAGAAACGCTTGCAGGCACACCCTGTTTATCGCAAGCCGGATAAGGATTGTAATTAGATGATTGTTCCTTAACTTGAAGGCATAGATCAGATTTGCTTACGAAATTGAGCGATAACCGCCTACAGGCCGCACTCTTTTAGCCGACTCTGCTAATTTATTATAACATTCTGGTTTTATAATCATTTTAACATGATGAATAACCATTTCTACATGCTTAATGATATTTTTTTAATCAGAAACCTTTTTAATTGACACATAAACCTTCTTTTTTATATATTCGAAGGTTCAATTAAAATACGAAATGAACATCTGGCATACAAATGACGATCATTTTCTCAACTACACACGGCCTGAGCTGAGAAAAGCCCGTCAACAATATTACACGTAAAAGTCTGGAGTCATTTTTTACGTTTAGGAGCCTTTCCGATTATGGAAGCTATAATAGCGATCAGCCCATCGCATAGAATCAATCCCAATATTGCTATTGCCGCGTGCCGTGCCGGCGAACTGGGCATTCTTGATCTCGGCTTGAGAAACGATGAAGAAAAAATCAAGAACACTTTGAGTACTCTGCAAAAATTTGCCGGCACCAGGGGCCAGTGGGGGATCCGCTGGGATACGATGGACTCGGGGTCCCGGTCAACTGCAAGGCTCAAAAAATATATCAAAGAACCCGTTTCGACCCTGATCCTTGCGGGCGTCAGCATGCAAAATTGTGAGGCAGCCCTACATGAGGCACGCCAATTTTCAGAACGCGTTTTCATAGAGGTTTTGAGTCTGAAGGCGGCATTAACGGCTCAAAGCGCCGGTTACAACGGTGTAATCGTCAAAGGTAATGAAGCCGGCGGATACGTTAGCAGTGAGTCTTCTTTCATCTTGTTGCAGCGTCTTCATAACCGGTTGGAAATCCCCTATTGGATTCAAGGTGGTATGGGTTTACATACCATTACAGCAGCGCGAACAGCTGGAGCTTCGGGAGTTGTCCTATGTGAACAGCTCTGGCTGACTGAAGAGTCCCCTTTTTCAGATAGCGAGAGGAACATATGGCAGCAATGCGACGGCAGCGAAACAATTTGTATCAACTCCGGCGGGACTCATTATAGGTGTTACAGCCGCTTTGGACCGGGTAAGGTTCAAGAATTAGAATCATCATTGGCAGGAAGACGTGAAAAGCATAAGTCTCTGAATAAATGGATACTCAACTCAGATGATGGTGCGGTCATTGCGTGTGGACAGGATATCGGTCTGGCATCATCTCTTGCCAATAAATTTGGCACTGTTGGGTGTTTGCTTTCATCTATGCGAGCCAGTGTATCAGATCGCCTGAGCAGTGCCAGAAAAAGTCAATTGTTTGCAACAGGCTCCGCCATGGCAAAATCCCACGGCACTCGATACCCGATTGTCCAGGGTCCCATGGCGCGCGTAAGCGATATAGTGCCGTTCGGTGAAGCTGTAGCGGTGGCAGGGGGACTGCCTTTTTTTGGTTTAGCACTTATGAGAGAGCCCGAAATTCGCAAGCTGCTCGCCGAGGCACGCGATAGAATGAACAGCATGCCCTGGGGCGTCGGCGTGCTTGGATTTGTGCCCCGGCCGCTACTTGAAGAGCAGCTCGCGGTGATAAAGGAATTCGTCCCTCCCTTTGCTGTCATTGCCGGAGGCCGTCCGAGCCAGGCTGCTGAGTTTGAATCCTTTGGCACTTCGGCCTATCTCCACGTACCCTCTATCCGCTTATTAAACACCTTCCTCAAAGAAGGTGCCAGAAAGTTTATTTTTGAAGGTCGCGAATGCGGTGGACACGTCGGCCCCCTCTCGAGCTTTGCATTATGGGAATCAGCTATCGACAACCTGCTCAAAAGCGATATCAGGGACCCAAAATCTTTACATGTTCTCTTTGCAGGGGGGATTCATGACGGTCTTTCGGCAGCCATGGTAGAAGCTCTGGCCGCCCCTTTATCAACCGTTGGCATTAAGGCTGGAGTGTTGATGGGTACTGCCTATCTTTTCACTGATGAAGCGGTGAAGCATGGGGCAATCACCCCTGAATATCAGAAGCAAGCGATGGAATGCGAAACCACAGCACTGCTTCAATCAGGAGCGGGCCATGCGTCACGCTGCATTAAAACACCCTTCGCTGATCAATTTTACACCAAAAAGCAAGAACTTTCCCTCAGCGGCAAAACTGATCATGAAATCATTAAAACACTCGAATCGATGAACCTTGGTCGGTTGCGCATCGCTGCAAAAGGGATTGCGCGTCGTTCCGGCACCCCCCCCCCGGATGATCATGATCAATGGGAAGTGTTAGATGAGGAAGCTCAACGATACCAAGGGCTATTCATGGTCGGCCAGGTCGCTGAATTACGCAATACGACATTATCCATTGCCGATTTGCACGCCGATGTTTCCGAAAAGCGTATCGAGTTTCTGGAAAAAGCATCTGTTTCTCGTGAGGGTGAAAGCGTTGAAGTGGGGAGTGGTGAAGATATCGCCATTGTCGGCATGTCCTGTATATTTCCGGAAGCATCTGATTTAAAAAAGTACTGGAACAATATCCTGAACCGCGTTTGTGCAACACGTGAAGTTCCACATGATCGTTGGAACCTCGAAGAGCATTTTGAAGCCGACCGCTTCGCTCTTGAAAAATCATATTCAAAATGGGGATGTTTCATTGACGATATTCAATTTGATCCTGCGAAATACGGAATCGCTCCACGTTCTCTGGCATCCATCTCGGGAACGCAATTATTTGCTCTGGAAGTTGCCTGGCAGGCCCTGCAGGACGCCGGCTATCATAATCGTACATTCCCGCGTGAAAGGACCTCCGTTATATTTGCTACACCGGGGAGTGGTGCTTTGGGGATCGATTACGCTTTTCGTGGTATGATTCAGCAATACATCTCAGAAGTGGATGCACTTACAGATGAAACAAGGCAACATATTGTTCGTTCAATCCGTCGGGACCTTCCTCAGTGGACGGAAGATTCTTTTACGGGAACGCTTCCAAGTATCGTTGCCGGAAGGGTTGCCAATCGATTGGACCTCGGTGGCACTAACTTTTCTGTAGAGGCTGCATGTGCTTCATCTTTGGCGTCAGTGGAATTTTCCGTAAGACAGCTTCGGGATCACGCTTGTGATGTTGCTTTGGCAGGTGCGGCAGATTTCTCTACCAACCCGGTGACGTATCTTATGTTTTCCAGGTCACAAGCATTATCGCCTACAGGACAAAGCCGCCCGCTGGATGACAGCGCGGATGGAATTGTAATGGGTGAAGGTGTCTCTGTATTAGTACTGAAACGGTTGAGCGATGCCGAACGAGACGGCGATCACATATATGCGCTTATAAAAGGTGTTGGTAGCTCCAGCGACGGACGTAATCGCAGCCTTGTTGCACCACATCCCGAAGGGCAGGTTCGGTCTTTGCGTCGTGCTTATAGAGATGCCGGGGTCAACATAAATACTGTCGAACTCATAGAATTTCACGGAACGGGCACCGTTGCAGGGGACAAAGCGGAACTCGAATCCCTTGCTGAAGTTTTTGGAAAAACCGGGGAGAAGTTGCCCTATTGTGCTATCGGGTCAGTCAAATCGATGATCGGACACACAAAAATCGCGGCAGGCCTGGCTGGAATAATCAAATCCGCTCTTGCTTTAAAACATAGGATACTTCCGCCCACCATTGGTGTAGAAGTTCCCAATTCAAATATAGATTATGATCGAGTTCCATTCTATATCAATACAGAAGCACTTCCATGGTTTACCGGAAAAAATAATGGCCCGAGACGGGCCGGCGTTAGCTCTTTCGGCTTCGGAGGAACCAACTTTCACGTGGTGCTTGAAGAATATGATGCTGACTATCGCGAAAAATCGAAGCTGAATTTAGCACCCCGTGAAGCTGAAATCTTTTCTTTTTCCGGCACTAACCGTTCCGACATTGAAAAAAGAATCGCAGCCTTACTTCAAGCTCTGGATAAAACGAAAAATTTAGAACTTCCCCAATTGGCTTATTCCGTATTTCTTGAGGAACAGATACATTCCCACAACCCGGACAAAATTGACTGCCGCTTAAATATCGTGGCTTCCTCCATCGAAGATTTAGAGCATAAACTCAAGCTTGCGCTGTCAGATTCGCCAACAAGAGGTTTTACCAAGAATCCTGTTGGACTGTACTATTCACAAGGAGAATTCATCGATGGGGCTGTCTGTTTCCTGTTTCCGGGACAGGGATCTCAAAAGATAAACATGTTTAAAGATCTGGTAATTGCCATGCCTGAAATGTATCCTTTGTTTGAAATGGCCGATAGAAAATTAGATGGCTGTTACAAAAAACCCCTATCTCGATATATTTATCCAATACCGGTCTTTTCAGATAAAGAGCGTCTCCAACATCAAGAAGAATTAAATGACAGCCATGTTGCACAACCGGTAATGGGCCTAATCAATTTGGTGGCCTTTGATATCCTTAAAACCTACAATATAAAGCCTGACATCCTTGCCGGCCACAGCTTTGGTGAATACGTGGCTTTATGCATTGCCGAATCCATTTCCAAAGAAGACTTTATCCGCCTCTCTGAAATTCGCGGCAGCATCGTTCAAGAAACCCTTAAAAACAATACAGGAACAATGGCTGCGGTTCAAGCCAACCTTGAAGTCGCAATGGCTGTATTCCGAGAATTTAAGCTGAATACTTCAGTGGCAAATTGCAATGCTCCGGACCAGATTGTCATTGGGGGAACCATAAAGGACATCGAAGATGCCGTCAAAGCGTTCAGGAAAAAAAGATTGCCCGCCAAGCGTATTCCAGTTAAAGCCGCTTTTCATACACCGGCTATGCGAGGAGCAAGTGAAATCTTTTCGGATGAATTGGGCAAATTTGATTTTCAAAAACCCAAGATCAAGGTCTTCAGCAATACCACTGCGCAGCTCTACCCACAATCCCCTAAAGACATCCGAAATCTCCTGATTCGGCACATGTGCGAACCGGTTAAGTTCGATGAAGAGATTCGCGAAATATACGCCAACGGTGCAAGGGTCTTTATTGAAGCAGGGCCGGGACGAGTGCTGTCTCCTCTTGTTGAAAGAATCCTCAATGGAAAGCCGTATCATTCTCTCTCAATGGACGTTCCAGGGCGTTCCGGCTGGGTGCAGCTGGCACATCTTTTAGCCCATGCAAAAACCATCGGCATTCCGGTTGACCTCAAGCCCTGGTTTGAACGGCGTCGGCTTGACAACCTCAGTATCGATGAAATCGTTGCAAAAGCGCAGGCCATAGATAATCCAGGCCCGCTTATTTGGCGAATCAGCGGGGAGCGGGCTTTCCCTTTTCATAAGCCTCAGAGCAAAGCAAAGCCTCATGAACCACAGCAACCTGAAAGTCGGGAAACCCATATAGAACCGATGAAGCAACAAATTAGAAAACTGGAAAAAACAGACCTTACACTTGAGGAGAAGAAGGTTAAGACTATCATGACACCTCCAACACATACTTCATGCGCTGATACAGGAGAACAGATGAATATTGATGATACTTCAAATGCGGCGTCTATTCTTAACCAGTTTCAAAACACAATGTCCCAATTCCTTGAATTGCAGAATGAGCACCAGAAGACCATGCAGAAGTTTATCGATATGCAAGTAAAAATGTTTCGCTCTTCCCTGAATGGAGAAGCCGTCACAGCTCAAAGCGATAAACCCGGCCCTTCCGTATTGCATTCAGGTGGAGGGGAAGCGCTGACGCGTCCTGATACTGATAAACCTGTTTTTGTTTCAGGGGGAGTTCCACCCACGCCAACGCTCCCCATGCTCCCCACCCAGCCTTCAGCGTCTGAATCAACAGGTGAATCTTTTCCGGA
>JBHPCZ010000034.1:0-26338 GCA_042573625.1 Thermodesulfobacteriota bacterium | reverse complement strand
TTTTCATGCTCTGCAAAATCTTTGATTTACAAATTGATACTAAGAAGAAGTATAATATCCGATTTCAGGCCACGTTACTCGGTGCTTAGTTTCGCTATTGCCCCCCCGTCTACAACAATCGATTGGCCTGTTATAAATGAGGATTTTTTATCATCAGCCAGGAATAAAATTGCCTGGGAAATTTCTTTAGCTTTACCGATTTTCTCTAAAACGGTTTTTTGGGCCAGTTGGTTCATCATTTCCTCAAGTCTTGATCCTGGAAGATGCCCGCGTAACAAACCAGCGTGCAGCATTTCCGTATCTACTGCACCGGGCAAAACGGCGTTTACTCGAATCCCGTGTGGAGCTAGTTCAATGGCAAGAGCCCGTGTCAATGCAGATACGGCCCCTTTGCTTGTGGCATAGGCGGCGATATTGGCAGACGTCGCAATGGCATGTACTGAACTTATGTTGACGATTGCTCCGCCGTTTTCTTTCATGAACGGGTGCAGATAACTGACAGAGAGAAATACCGATCTCAGATTAACCGCCATCACCGAATCCCACTCCTGAAGTGTAGTATCGACTATAGGTTTGCAGATTTGAATGGCAGCATTGTTAATGATGGCCGTGACATAGCCGTAGCTTCCTTCAACCTGGCGCACTATATTTTCCCAGCAATCTGTATCAGACACATCCCCCTTGATGAACCGGCAATTGTCAGGTAAAGCATTCCAGTCAGAACAATCGACTCCGATGACGTGCCATCCATTTTCTGAAAATAGTTGAGCCGTAGAAGCACCGATGCCGCGTGCAACACCTGTTATTAAGGCAATCTTTTTCATGTTTTTTTCTCCAGAGCGTCAACCAAATTTCTGACAGTGCTTTCGTGAACCCGTTCCCATGTTTCAGGGCTGCTATTTGAATTATGAGGGGCAAGAAACACGTTGTCCATATTCCTTAAAGGGCTTTCCTGCGGCAGGGGTTCAGTTTCAAATACGTCCAAAGCTGCCCCAGCGATCTTTTTGGTTTTTAGAGCATGTATAAGTTCTGACTCATCTATAATCGGTCCGCGTGCGAGGTTGATGATATAGGCAGATGGTTTCATGATGGAAAATTCTTTTTTGCTAATCAGATGAAAGCTCGTAGGGTTCAGGTCACAATTCAGGCTTACAAAATCCGCTTTTCGAAGCAGATCGTCTTTTCCGACCATTTGAATACCGCTTTGATTAATAAATTCTGCAGGCATCTCCAGCAGGTCGTTTCCTATCACTCGCATTCCAAATGCTACGGCACGGCGGACCACAGCCTTTCCAACATTACCGACCCCAATAATCCCCAAAGTGCATTCCCGGAGGGCCCGGCCCGGGATTTTTTCCCATCCACCTTGTTTCATATTCCTGTCCATCCAAGGGATCTGACGTGCAAAACACAAGATGTAACCCATTACCGAATCTGCTACCGGTTCGCTGAAAGCGTTAGGGGTATTTCGTACCTCAATACCAAGGCGCTTACAGGCATCAAGATTAAAAGAATCAATTCCGGTACCCCATTTTGAAATTACCTTCAAACGGGGAGCTGCTTCAAGGACTTGTTCAGTGAATCTATCATCTCCGGCGATAACACCGTCGATATCTATTATCCATTTCAACAATTCGTTTTCAGAAAGACGCTCGTTGACGGGTGGAATCACCAGCTCGATGTTGTGTTCATCAAAAAAAGGTCGAAATCGGTCAATGACCGGTTGCATATACGGTGCGGAAACTAGGATTTTTAATTTCACCAAAAGTATACTCCTTGTTATTTTTACTGCTGTTTTTTAAAAAATATCGGCAATAAATAAGCATTATAGTATGCTGTCTATGATTAAAAGGTAGAGTTGTTGCTATGCAAAGGGGGTATGGTTAACTAAGGTTTGCTTCTAATTGAGAGTTCATTTGAGGTAAATCCGGAGCTCACGGCATCATCATCCGGCCTCTCCATTTCAAAAGAGCGCAAAACAGCACGGGCAGGTGCCCCTTCTGCTCCTGAAATTTTGATGGGGAGACAAATTAGTTCATATATACCGGTTTTAACATTGGCCAGATTCAGACCTTCAACTATAACGACATCAGCTCCTAAAAGAATCTGGTGGACTTCTGGCCCGTCCTTGTATCTTTGCACAGATAGATAGTCAATACCAATCAATTGGATACCTTTCTCTATCAACCAGTTCGCTGCATCTAATGTGAGAGCCACGAAGTCAGTTTGAAAGTTATTTTCATGGGCTGCCCATAACTCAGAATTTCGTGTTCGAAGAAGCAATCGCTTGGTTCCGTACGGCAGATCCAATTTCGACAGGTCGAACGACGTTATATCAGTGGCATCTGGTAGATATGCAACCCAGACGGGTCCTATAAGGATATCAAGAGCTAATTGTTCAATTGTTTTCCCTTTGCGGATAAAGTGAAGCGGAGCATCAACATGCGTTCCTGTGTGTGTATCACATTCTATCTGTGAGTTGTTACACCGGTCACCGGCATCCAGCCGTTTTAACCACTCAAGGCGAAAGCCAGCTGTTCCCGGCCACCTTGGAATATTCTGTTGCAACGAGACTGATATGTCAATGTAGCTTATTGGTCTATTCATCCAACGCGCCATAACGGATCCGTAAGTCTGTCCGCCTGTCTTCTGTCATTACGGATGCAGACCGCCGGTGATTAGGGTAATAGAAAGTGCGGCGAAGTTGTTTGCTCGCCGGCCAGTGCTGAGCATAACCGCGATACGTACCCCAGAATTGCATTAGGCGAAAACAGGGAATTGATATTATTTCACGCCATAATACTCCATCTCGTAAAGAATGGAGGTAATCGCTGAATACGTTATTCGCCCATAACTGCATGCATTCTAAGAAGTTAAGTTGTTCTTGTGGAAATATCTGTTTGAAGGCAATCGCCTCCCGCCGGTAGCGGTTGTAGATCTGACGAGGCATCTCAGTGTGGACATGGACTACCTCAGCAAGAGGCATATAAATCAAGTGATATCCCATCGATATGACCCGGTTAGCCCAATCAAGGTCTTCGAGGCCGGTTAACTCTTCGTTGTAAGGAACTTGCCCCCACAATTCGCGCCGAATGGCAGCGTTGGCATTATTACAAAAGGGCTGTTTCTGGTGACGATTCTCTTCTTCAGGAAACCATTGGGCAAAAACCTGATGTTCAGAGTATTTTGTAGTCTCGTTTCCACGCTGCTTTCCATAGACAAGAGCGACTTTTGGGTCAGCAAGCGGAGTTGTCAGTCGCTCCAGCCAGTCTTCATATACCGGGTAGACGTGGGCGCTTGTGATGACAATAAATTCGGCGCTTGCGGCTTCACAGCCCATGTTCAAAGAACGACCGAAAGAGAACTCTTCCGGCCGGATAGAGATGATCTTGACCGGGTAACGCGACGCTATCGCTATGGTGGCATCGGTTGAGCCAGAGTCAACAACGATGACTTCTAAATTTTTAACAGTCTGCTGCATGATACCACTTAACAGGCGTCCGATGTGCTTCTCTTCGTTGTAGCAGCGAATGATAATGGAAGCTCTGTATGCCATAGAATCTCAGTCTGGTTGCGGTGTTGAATCCGGTTGATTTGGTACAGTCTTTACCTTAATCTTCTTATATAAAATAAATCCTTTTTTTTAATGCGGATTTTCACTCTGTTTTTCTGCTTTGTGTAAGATCTCGGCAAGCCTAAAATCCTCAGGCTCATCAATGTCAATAGCTTCAAGTTTTTCAATTTCGAACATTCCGGGGTTCAGTCCAATGCGGTTGCCACCAGCGTTTGCAAAAGATTCCTTAGAAAAAATATATAAATTTGAGTTTTCCTCAAATAAAGGAGGTAAGTCCTGGGTTCTGAGCAACTCATTGGGGTTATGATTTACAGGTTGCCCGTCTTTCCAATAAAGTCTTGACTGTAGGCGAGTTACGGAAAAAACTGAATCATGTTTGTTAAGATTGTCGAAATAGAATTCAATGGCTCTGTCTACTGTTTTTGTGAGCAGCAGAGGGTTGGTGCTGTGGGTTTGCAAATAATGTTGATCTTTGAGTTTAATTAAATCCCAGGCGATAATGTCGTTCATGGAGACAAAGTCGCCTTGAATTTCATCTGGACGCCAGATGATTTGTACGTTTTCAAAATTGTTGGTCGCATCTTCAGCAATAACCTCGCTATCGGTATTTATTACCACTTTCTCAATATGCTTGCTTTTTATCAATGTCTTCATCACAGCATGATAAAGTGGTATACAACCAAATAATTTCATGTTCTTATTTGGGATCCTTTCCGAGTGTCCCTTCATAGGAAGTAAGGCCGTAACCATAATCTCCTCGTTATTATGAGATAAGAAAAAAGTTTTTAGAAGAAGTCCATTGTAGATTATATGAAACGGACTGCTCCAAGATGTGCTAAAAGAACATCAGACTAAATAACCCTTTCTCTAAGCCAATAAGACAAGATACTCTCGATTTCTGAATCACTATAAAAATGGCGAGTATATTTTGAATAGAGCATTTTTTCTAAGTATGGACGAGGCAAATGGACAAGATGTCTGAATTTGCGATAGGTTTCTGAATAGACCTTTTCTTGACCTACGTTTTTTCTTTGTAAAAATAAATCATTTACTTCTAAGAATTCTGAAATCACTTCTTGTTTTAACGTATCAGGCAATTCAAGTTTAAGGATTAACAAATTGAAGCAATCCTTTCGAATGGTTAAATAACCTTTTTCTTTAGGAAATGGGTGTTGATAAATATCTATTCCTAATGTTTGTTTTATCTCTTTGTCGAACCAAGTTAGAGGTACATCATGTTTATATTCGGATAGAAATATTTCTATAAGTTTCTTTATTTCTAAATGGGATTTGCTGTAATCTAACCCTGTAAATCTATTAAAATTCTGAAAAAAGGCAGAAATATTCCTGCTAATTGGCTCTCTTACAATTGTTATGATTTTTGCATTTTTCTTTTTTAGGCAGATAGTTTTATATAGCTCCAAACCGAGACTGTCATTTGGCGGAACATGGTTAGACGTAATATGCTCTTTTCTTACCTCTTCAATATAGGTTGGATTCATTCTATGTACATGATATACAGGCTTTAATCCATATTCATTTAAAGCTTGAAGGATTGAGGTAGACCCAACTTTTCCCATTTGATAAATAATTATAGGTACACAGTCCCTTTCCTTTTTCAACCTTTGAAAAGGTAAAAATGGTTTTATTCGCCTAAATCCGTTTGCTACAAGTGTATACCAATCTTTTGATGTATTCATATGTAATCAAGGTTTTTTAATTCACTAAGAATCGACCTGCAATGTTGACCCAAGAGCAAGATATCCAAGCTATGGGCAATAAACTTGTAGCCGTCCTTCACTTTTTCCTGAAACGCTTCAACTTTTGGGAAAATAACATGAAAATCGGGCAAAGCATTAATACCCTCGGAAACCCGCCTCACTCTTTTCAATGCTTCCTGCACATCAGGGTGGCCGAACTGCCCCGTTACACTTAAAGACCCTGACAGATCATATGGTCCGAGTGTCCTTCCATAGGAAGTAAGGCCGTAACCATAATCTCCTCGTTATTATGAGATAAGAAAAAAGTTTTTAGAAGAAGATCGCTGCAGCTTGCTGCGGGTTATTCGTAAAATAAACCAGAGCTATTTGATCAACTTTTTAGGTTGTAATACATAAAAGGCTGAATCTTCCGGATTTATGGGTACATTACTAGTAGGACATTGAAATGCAATTTAAGTCGTTCCGTCAATCAAACCTGGATCGGCGATTATGATTTCTATATTGCGAATCGTTTGCTGTAAAATGCCGCTAAGTAAACGCCCAATGTGTTGTTCTTCGTTATAACATCGTATAACAATGGAAACAGATGGCATATTTTGCATTTTCAGAGAATAAATTAGGTGATTTTTAACTTGTATTTTTTTTAAAAATATAATGCATCTGACCGTCTCTGGGCTTGGAAGATATTTTATCATACGCAGATGGTATAAGTTGTAAACATTCCTCTACGGAAGAGTTGAAGCCTCTGAGGAAGTCAGGATGGAACTCTATGAAAATATATTGCGGGGCATCTTTTGAACGGAGTAGTTGTTTCATCCCGTGCAATGCAAGTATTTCTGCCCCCTCTATATCAAGTTTTACTATATTGGGTAAAGGTAGTTTGCCCTTTTGTATGGCATTATCTATTGTATCGGTTTTTACTGTAACCGCACCTCGTTCTCCAACTTGGTTTAAGCTTGGGGATCTATTGGTCGAAAGTCCGTCGGTATAGAGAGTTCCAATCCCCTTTCGGTCTGATACAGCCCATTTCACAACATAGATAGATTTTTTAAGCTTGTTAATTCTTATATTTTTATTCAGGCGTTTTCGATAGATAGGATCAGGTTCAAATGCCACCACCCTTGCCCCACATAGAGCTGCATGTAGAGCGTATAGACCTACGCAACTCCCTATATCAAAAACCACATCCCCAGAATTAATCTCAGATAAGAAAATCCTTATTAACTCTTCCTCATAGCCAAGGTTAACAACGCGACTTTTTTCCACGGGATTTGTTACTTCGAATATACAACCTTCTGGCATAAGGCTTGTCAGTATAATCTTGTGAGTAAAAGGTCTTACTTGACGCCATATGGGTCGGAGGGAATCTTTTATTATTTGTGGAATATAGTATTTTATCGTTCTCATTTTTTTTGCACAACCCAAGGTAATTCGATACCAAGAATTCCAGGACGTCTTTTATGCTGCCATTTCCGCCGGCAACTCGTCTTGTCAATTATCTGAAACTGAACTATTGATTCATGCCTATCGTAAACATGAACATAGGGGATTCCTGATGTCACAGTTATCGTGTAAATACCTTCACCAAGCAAGCGAGGTGGCACTTGAAAACAAGCTTTGTAACTACCTTCTGTTCGTGTACCAAGACGGTCCTGATTAATATCAGCGTCTCCGCTGCCAAAAACACAAACCCCTTCTATGTTGTGGATGAAACAGGCAACATGAGCAGAGGAAATAGAGCGGTTGATATCATAGTCTATTTCTATATTTATCGGTTCAGAAAATTCAATGCTCCCGTTTTTATTAAATTCTTGGCCAGAAACTTGGATCTTCCTAAAACTTAATGGCACACTAGAATTGGCGGGTAATATTTTACTGGAAATCAGATTGGACATTAAGTTTAAATATTCTGTCACCACATCTTCAACCAAATCTTTCAGTCTAATCTGGCCATCATGTAGCCATATACATGTACTACACAACCGTTGAACAGCTGACATATTGTGGCTCACAAACAGCACTGTTCGCCCTTCTTTGGCAACTTTATCCATCTTCCCCAAGCACTTTTTCTGAAAGGTCACATCACCCACTGCTAAAACTTCATCCACCACCAGTATCTCAGGATCTAAATGGGCTGCAACGGCGAACGCTAATCTTACATACATTCCACTCGAATAGCGTTTCACCGGTGTATCGATGAATTTCTCGATTTCAGAAAAGTCCACAATTTCATCGAACTTTCGATCCACTTCGGATTTCCTCATTCCCAAAATTGCGCCATTGAGATAGGTGTTTTCCCGGCCGGTCAGTTCAGGATGAAAGCCTGTGCCAACTTCCAGTAAACTGCCTACCCGGCCTTTAATTTTTATTTCACCAGTTGTGGGTGCAGTAATTTTTGAAATAATTTTGAGAAGCGTACTCTTTCCGGCCCCGTTTTTACCGATGATACCGAGGATTTCGCCGCGTTTGACTTCGAAATTTATATCTTTTAAGGCCCAGATTGCGTCGCTTTGCGACGAGCTTGGAGCAGGGAGCGAGGAGCCAGGAGGAGTGGGCTCGGAATTTTGGGCTTGGAGCTTGGAGTTTTGAGCATGGAGCGAGGAGCCTGGAGCAGAGAGTGAGGTGGAAGCTTGGAGTTTTTCAAGTTGATCGACTTTTAAAAGGGGATCAGGTTGACCACGGAGTTTGGCCCACCAGCGCTGAACGTCTTCACGAAGGGTTTTGCCGCCGATGAGACCGAGGCGGTAGCGTTTGGAGAGGTTTTCTACCTTAATGACTACGTCGCTCATAAATTCGCGTGTTATTGGTTATCAGTTATTGGTAAATCGTTGGAAACTGGAAACTGGTTGCTGATTGCTCGTTGGTGTTTACTGGGAGAATGGTTATTGGTAAAAGGTTAAAAGTAAGGAGCATAGAGCCGAGAGCATGGCGCGTGGAGCTATGAGCATGGAGCTATGAGCGTGGAGCAAAGAGCCCACGTTAAATGGTTCTTCGGTCCCGGTGAAACAAAAGAAAAAACATGGTTTCACTGGATAAAAATTTAACTGGGTAAACATGGAACGAAGGGTTTGGTGTGATTATTTGTTTTTGAGATTACGTATAAAACCTGAAATCATTTTACATTCTTCTTCAAGATCTTTTAGAAGCTCATCTCTTATCCCTGAAGAGTTGAGGCCCCTTTCCTCGAGTGAACTTTTTTAAAGGTCTCAGTGAGATTAAACAGGATTCTTTTAATCTTTTTTAGGGTTTAATTCCCCGCTGCTTGCAGCGCTAATATGGGGTATTCCTTTAGTCAGATACCCCGTAGCTTGCCGCGGGGTAATTCATTGGTGGCATTTGGTGGTTTTAATCAAATGGATTGGCGATCTGAATTTCAACTTTCTTAAAATCATCAATGTTCCGCGTAACCAAGTACAAATTTAGAGCTTTTGCCGTTGCAGCAATAATCGCATCTGGCAGCTTTATTCTCCACTTTCTCCTGATTTCTATCGCTATATCAGCGATTTTTTGATCGATAAAAAGTATGCGAAACACTTCTAAAATTTCTCTGATAAACTCTTCCTCTCTAGGGTCTTGAAACTGATACCCTAAAACCTCCATATAAGTTATGACTGAAATATTATGCTCATCAAATTGATCTAAAAAAGACAGCGGTACTTTCCGCTTCGAAAGGTAAACGATAATGTTACTGTCGAGAAGAGCACTATTCCCATTCATTTCGAAGTTCCTGCTGCCATTTTCTGACATCCTGAATCATTTCAAAGGGATTTATACCCTCGTTCATGTTAAACAGATGTTCAAGTTTACTTCGAACACTGCCCTTTGAACGTAAAGGGCGGATTTTTATTTCTAATTCCATGTCTTTAAATTCATCCGGGATATTTATACACGGCTGAATGCTCTGCCCCTTTTTTATAACTGTATACTCTTGCATTATGCCACCTCCAAATCCGAGACCTTTAAAAAACGT
Source organism: Thermodesulfobacteriota bacterium (assembly GCA_042573625.1). Classification (GTDB taxonomy): domain Bacteria; phylum Desulfobacterota; class Desulfobacteria; order Desulfobacterales; family UBA11574; genus JBHPCZ01. Next base: position 17,073 of record JBHPCZ010000034.1, on the reverse strand, counting down.
CCCCTATAATGTCTCACGTATATAGATCTTGGTCAATGACTAATATAGACGGGTCTTTTTTTAGATTGTCCGTTCCTAATAACAGATAACGGATAATAATTAACGCTTCTCATTCTTTCCAGCTCTTTTTAAATAGTTCATGTAGCCATTTATTAATTTTACAGCATTATTAACAAGTTTACGTCCTTTATCTATCATTTCAGATGAGATCATATTCTCATCGGTAGCTGTGATCAAATGATCCAACACTTCCCAACAAGAGCCTCTGGCATTGCTGCAGAAATTAGCATTGTCCATATAATGATATCGTCCATAGCCTTCGGATAAATTCGCAGTTGTCGATCTGGAAGCTCTCAGAATTTGATCCCCAAGCCTGTATTTTTCGTCCTTTGGTAATAATGGTAAGATTTCTTTAGCGATAAAGATCCTGAGATTTCGACAAGCTTGCCAGCATTTTAAATCTTCAAATGTTTTTATTTCCTTATCGTTCATATATTTCAACAACTGCTTACTGATAACAGATAACGTATAACTACTGTCTGATCTGCCCCAGATCAGACAGTGTCCATAAACGTCCGTTCCACCCGGTTGAAAATCAGTATTCCGATCAGCAGAAGCACCAGGGTAAAGACACCGCTGTAAACCAGGTGCCAGTTAACGGAATCGGTGTCAAAGCTTGAATTGTGAATTAAAATCATTCCCAGACCTGGTGACGCTTTCTTCCACCTGCCCGGCTTATTTCCACAGCTATCCTCTGCAAGCGCAATAAGATAAGAATCTTCTCTTCAAATGGAAGTCTTGCCAATTTCCGGCGTCTCTCCATTTTTGCCCGACTCATCTCCTTAACACCTTTCCATACCTTCTCTTTATTCTTCATTGTACCGCCTCCCGAACTTGCTCCACTTTTCCTGCAATCCGTGCCGTTCCAGGACGTTCTCCAGATAAGGCATATCTATTTGGGCTTCATCAAGAAGGAGAAGCATTCTCTCCCTGTCTTTCGGGCGGTATGTTTGGAGCATAATTGCCAAAAGATGTTCTGCACGTACTATCTTTGTTTTCACCCGCTTATATTTCACCTCTATGGCCTTTTCTATGGCTTCTTCCACAAGTTCATTATACGCGGGAATGAACTGGACTGGTATTCCTTCGATAACAATATGTTCCTCTTGTTCTCTATAACCCTTCTTGCGCAAATATTTGTAGAGAGCCGAAAGCGTGATAAGACCTCCTCTCTCTGCCGGCAGAAGGCAAAAGACATCCAGGTCATAGGTAAGAATGGGCTCTGCATAGAAAAGAACTGCAATCCCTCCACCTATGACATATCGGTTAATCAGGCCTTTTTTCTCCAGGTCGTTGAAAACTTTTAGAGTCTTTTCCACAGCCACATGCTCCTTGCTTTTTCAGAGGTATTTAATAAGTCTAAAAACCTAAAAACACACCGATCTTCAACCCCGGTACCATCTGCCGGACCTACCTCGCTGGAATCCTCCTTAGGAGGTCCCCTATTGCATCATGACCATATTGCCTTAGGTTTTCTGCAATGAAGGGTGACAGCGCATTATCTACCAGAAACTTCATAATGTAGTTACCAGCGGAAGTTCGCGCTCCCTTACCCGTGGATGAATGAGTTTTTCCAACCATTCACGCGAAAGTACTCAATGTAGTGTGAATGGTTGGTCGGCATGAAAGGCCGAAACCGTGAGGACCCCGGGCGTGCCCGGGGGAATCTGTCTCTGGTTTGATATCTAATTTGGGTTATCATTACTTTAATATAGTTATTAGTATTCAACATATAACTTTTCACATTTCACGTTTTACATTTTACTGAAGCCAAAGGCTTCAAACAGTGTCCATAAACGTCCTTTCCACCCGATTAAAGATCAATATCCCGATCAACAGCAGCACAGTGGCAAACACACCGCTGTACACCAGGTGAAGGGGGTTGACGGTGCCGGCGCCGAGAAAGGCGTATCGGAACGTTTCCACGATCGGGGTCATGGGGTTGGCCAGAACCACCCACTTCCATTTTCCCGGAACCGCGGACAAGGGATAGATAATGGGTGTGGCGTACATGAGAAGGCTGACGCCGAATCCCACTACCTGCTGCAGGTCTCTATATTTGGTGGTTGCCGAGGAGATAATAATACCGGATCCAAGCCCGAGCCCTGCCATCATGAGCATGAGAAGGGGGAAGGTCAGTATCCACAGGTTGGGCTGGATAGTAGCTCCCTTGACGGCAAAAAATCCCATGAAAAAAACAAAAAGAGCAAACTGGATTCCAAAGGATATCAGATTGGAGATCAGTGTAGAAACAGGTACAACGAGTCGGGGAAAATAAACCTTGCCGAACAGTCCTCTGTTGGCGATAAATGTTCCTGAAGTAGCTGTCAGGCCTCTGGAGAAATAACCCCAAACCACGTTACCGGACATGTAAAAGATAAACTGCGGCAGACCGTCTGTGGGCAGGCCTGCGAATTTTCCGAAGACAATGGTAAAAATACCGGATGAAAACAAAGGCTGTATGATGTACCAGAGCGGGCCCAAGATGGTCTGCTTAAAACGCGCCACAAAATCCCGTCGGACAAACAGAACAATCAGGTCTTTGAATTGCCACAGTTCCCGCAGTTTCAGATCAAACCATTTGCTGGTGGGACGTATGATGGTGGTCCAGTCGGTGTCCAGAGTTTGGGATGTCGAACTCGGGTTGTCAAGTATTGGGTCGGTTGATTGGGACATATCAGTTAATGGTTAATAGTGAAAAGTAAAAGGTGAAAAGTGAATGGTTAAGGGTACAGGGTTCGGGGTTCAGGGCAAAGCGCATAGAGCATGGAGCCGAGAGCATGGAGCCAAGAGCATGGAGCAAAGAGCAGAGCGCCCCGGTGAAATGGCTTTCACCCCAATGAAATAGGCTTTGCCCCGATGAAACTTAACAACAGGTTTCATTGGGCAAGCATTTCATAGGGCATGGATTTCACAGGGCAAGCATGGTGCAAGGCGTGGGGCTCAAATGAGCCCACTGCCTTTTCTCATCTTCTCAAACTTCTGTCCTTTGCTTAATGGTTAGTGGATACTTGATGTTTGAAAAAGGAAATCAAATTTTAACATTTTTAAGCTGCGGTTATCAATTGTTCGGCGACAAAGGATACATCTGATTCCCTCATCGTTGGATAAAGGGGCAGGGTAATTACCCGGTTGCAAAAGTCAGAGGCCATGTCTATTTTAGAATAATGAGAATTCCTTTCAAAAGCAGAAAAGCCCGGTATCAGCGGATAATGCAAGCTTGTCTGGATGCCGGATTTTTTCAGTTGTTCTGCGCATTGCCAGCGAACACCCGGATCAGGGGCGACAATAGGCAGGAGGTGACAACTGGGGATGCCAGACGCATGGTTCTTCGGCAATTGTGAATCGCTGTTTAAAGCAGAAGAAAATTCTGACCTAAAGGGAAGGGCCCAGCCTTTATCAATGATGGGTTCCAGATATTTCCAGTACAAGGAAGTCAGCTCACGGCGCCGATCATTGTTGTTCTCTAATTTTTTCAGCTGCTCACAGCCGATAGCGGATCGTATCTCGTCTGATCTGTAATTATATCCATGGCAGGACACGTCATACGTTGCAGCGTGGCCTCGATATCTTTCCCAGGTCAGCGTTGTCATCCCGTGAGATCTCAGCAGCCGGATCTTATCGGCGATATCATCCTGGTTTGTCGCCACCATTCCACCTTCACCGGTTGCGAGGTTTTTGTTGCTGAAGAATGAAAAACAGCCGGCATCTCCGATGGACCCCAGCAAGGGAAATGTGTCTTTGTCATTTGTCTGATTGCCGTTCTTCGATAACTTTTTTTGGTTGTATGCTCCTCCAATGCCGTGACAGGCGTCTTCAATCAGAACCAGGTTGTGCTCATCGCAAATTGTTTTGATCTCATCCATCCGGCAGGGATAACCGCCATAATGCATAACCACAATTGCTTTTGGTTTCGCAGCATCGGAGGAACTCAGCGCATTTAGACGATCTCTGATGGAATCCGGGGATATGGTAGGCTCCTCCATGGATATGATATCGGTAAAAACAGGGGTTGCCCCTACGGCCGTTGTCATATTGGCGGCAGCCACGAAATTCACCGCCGGCTGAATCACCGCGTCTCCCGGACCAATATCCAGAGCCAGCATGGATAGATGAAGGGCGGCAGTCCCGTTGGAAACGGCAATTGCATGCCGGACACCGATATGTTCGGCAAACTCCTTTTCAAACGCTTCTGTTTCGCTTCCCATGGTCAGCCATTTGGATCGAAGGACGCGCAGAACGGCTTCTTCTTCCTCGGGTCCGAAATCGATGTCGCTGAGTGGTATTTTCCAGTTCATTTAATGAAATATGCCATTTGATTTAACAAGTTATTCACCGCTGAGACACAGAGAACGCTGAGAACCTTTTTCTTTTGTCCGATCAGGAGACCCCAGAGGAATATGCTTCGCATTCCACAGGGCAAGTACCGATCGGACAAAAAAGACTCATTACAAAAATTTATTCGTTAAATTTGACAATACCATACCACGTAGTAGATATGCTCTTTGGGTTTCCGGTATCTCCCGGGAACCAAAGGGATAAAACCCTCTGTAGCCTCTGCGCCTCTGTGGTGAGTAGATATTATTCCGCCAGGCGGAATTCTTCCCGATGCTTATCAAAGATATCCTGGGCATGGGCATAGTCATCGGCGCGACCGACATCGAGCCAGATATCGTTATTTTGAAAGCATGCGACCTTTTTTCCGTTTTCGATCAATTTCAACACCAGATCAGGAAAATCAAAGTATTGATTTTGAGGGATGTATTGAACGGCATCCGGTTCATATATATAGATACCCATGCTGACCGGATAGATCTTTTCAGGTTTTTCGATATATCCCTTTACTACCTCGCCGGTGGAATCAAGCTCCAGAACGCCCAGATCGATGTTTACCTTCTTCTGGTATCCAGCGATTGTGAGGGCCGCTTTCTGGTCCTTGTGAAACGCGATGAGCTTATTTAAATCTATCGTACTCAGCACATCTCCATTCATAACGAGAAAAGTGGTGTCAAGATCAGGTATCATTGTCAAAGAACCCGCGGTCCCCATGGGTTCGTCTTCATGGACGAACTGGATGTCCAACAAGCCAGAAAGCTTTTTGTGGGTGGCAAAAAAGGCGCGAATGAGTTCACCCAAATATCCGATTGAGAGGGTTACACCGGTGAATCCGGCAGCAGCAAGCTGCCGGATAATAATTTCGAGAATCGGCATTTCTCCGACCGGAACCAGGGGTTTGGGAAAGACGGTGGTGTAAGGCGCCAGTCTTGTGCCTTTCCCACCTGCCAGGATGACGGATTTCATATATTATAAATCCTCATTTTATGGTCGCTTATATTTTTTGTTTCACTGAACCATTGAATGGTCTCAGCAAGACCTTTGTCTAAGTCGTATTCGGGTTTCCAGTCTGTTAGTTCTTTTATCTTTTTGTTGGATCCCAAAAGGCGCTCCACCTCACTTTTCTCCGGTCTCACGCGGACTTCATCGCAAACAATCGAAATATCGGGGTCTATTTGATCAATTATCTTTTGTGCCAGGTCTCCGATGCTTATTTCCATATTGCTCGCGATATTCACTTCCTCTCCAACGGCTTTGTCGAACTTTGACAGCTCAATAAAGCCCTGACAGATATCTTTGACATAGTTTAAATCCCTTGTGGGATGGAGAGATCCTAATTTTATTATTTTGTTCCCGTTGAGTGCCTGGGTTATGATGGTTGGAATCACCGCCCTCAACGACTGCCTGGGGCCGTAGGTGTTGAAAGGTCTTGCCGTGACAACCGGCGTATCAAAAGAAAGGTAAAACGACTCGGCCAGTCTGTCTGCTGCGATTTTGGTGGCAGAATAGGGTGACTGCCCCTGAAATGGATGGTTTTCATCAATCGGGACATATTTAGCGGTCCCATAGACTTCAGAAGTGGATGTTATAATAACTTTCTCGATGTCGTGATCCCGGGCAGCCTGAAGAATGTTTAACGTTCCTTTAATATTTGTATCTACGTAGGCATCGGGTGATTGATATGAAAAGGGTATGCTGATGAGTGCTGCCAGATGGAATATGATATCAACACCTTTAACTGCCTCTCTTACGCCATTTGGATCTCTTATGTCTCCGGCAAAGACTTCAATCTCCGATAATAGTTTTTCCGGAAAAGTGTCCAGCCATCCCCATGAATTAAAAGAGTTGTAAAGGACAAACGCTTTTATCTGATAGCCGTATTCGAGACAGGACTCGACGAGATGACTTCCGATGAATCCGTCAGATCCGGTGATTAATACTCGTTTTTTCAAGGCATGCCTCTTTGTTGTTGAAGTAAAAGGTTAAGGGGCCAAGGTTAATGGTTAAAAGTGAAAAGTTGAATGGTAGATTGGTTCAACAGTTAAATAGTCGATTGGTTAAGTGGTTGATCAAGTAAAGGTATAGGGTACAGGGTGCAAGGTATAGGTTTAAGGGTTAAAAGCAAAAAATGTTCTGGTTATTAATTAAATTCTATCTATGATGTGCATTCTCTGTTGGTACGGGAGTTACTACTATAGCAGCGATGATTGTAAAGAGTAGAGCGTTTGCCGGGATGTGGAGATTGAAATCCGCTATGCTAAAAATTAAAATTGCCGATACCGATCCGAGTCCTCCCATAGTGATACCGCGTATCAGTCTGCTGTTATATTTTAGTTTCCGGAATCCTGTCTGAAAAACATTAAGGATTGACCAGCCGGCAATCGCTAAAAACAAAAGACCAATTTCAGCAGTATTTTGCAGGTAGTCATTGTGCGCGTAATAGTAACGCACGGGAAGACCTGTTCCAACCGGCTGGTATTGCGTAAAAATCAGGGCAAAGGTGCCCGGGCCTGATCCCAACAGCGGATAATCCGTTATCATTTTGAAAGTATTTTTCCACACGGATGCCCGTGACAGAATACTGGAGTCTCCCTCAAGTGATCCGAAGGATCGTAAATCTATTACCACCGATCTACTGGAAAGTGCCACTATGAGCAGGATCGTCATTCCGGCAAACAGCAGATAGAAATATTTAGTATGTCTGTATTGAGAAGACGCCAAATATAAAGTGCCTGTTAAGAGAATACCGACAAACGCGCTGACCCATCCTCCTCTTGAACCGGAAAGGATCAGGGCGGACAGCAATATTAAAGCCAGGCTGAACAGTACAAAAAAAGATACGCCTCTGACGCCTGTGGTCAGGAGCCCCAGGGCGAGAGGGATGGCCATCACCAGGTAACCGGCATAGTGGTTCGGGTTGCCATAGGTAGAAGATGCCGCGGCCAGCTCCCGGTTAAGGGTGGTGTCGGTGTACTCCCACCAGGGAAACGGGTTGGCGCCGCCCTGTTTGACCATACCGAAAATAGAGAGAAAAAGAGCGATTCCGACAACCGCGTAACCCAATTGCTTGATCTGTGATCGGGTGTGGAAGGTGTGGATCACCAGGTAGAAGATGGCGATGTAGTTCAACAGTAAAATAAGCGCCCAGAAACTGGTGGGGCGGTGTTCTGAAAAGACAGAAGACAGAAGACAGAGGATCAGAAGGCAGATAATCGGTTTGTCCAGCGGCGTTTTGATCCATTCCCAGTTTCCGGTCAGATTTTTCTCCAGCAGAAAAGCGGCTAAGGCGATCAATGTTATCATGTGAATGACGGTGATGGCCCATCCCTGGACGGATCCCCGAGCGAGGGGGGTAAAGATGAGCAGGGTGTAAATGGCGTAGCGTGTTATGGATGAAAGGGTTTTGGTCAATGTATTAAGATCTTTTTGGCACGGATTACACGGATTTCACTGTATTTTGCCTTTAGAATTCGGGAATCCGAATTCTAAAGGCGTTCAGTCCGCCGGGGGCGGAGAAAAATCTTTATTCCAGATCATTGATCGAGTATTTTTCGTTTTATTCCAACTTTCTCGCTGAAATTGATAAGCAATCCTATTTCCAGCCCGGTAGCCTTGAGATAGTTGATAAGCTGGGCTTCATGAGCTGGATGTATTTCTTTGACTGATTTAAGTTCAAGAATTACTTTTTCTTCTACAACTATGTCTGCTAAAAAATCACCAACAAGCTTACTGTCATAATAAACCTGAATCCGCTTTTCCTTTTCAGCCTGAAGGCCCTCCTTTTTCAGTTCGATCAACAAGGCGTTTTGATATACGCTTTCTAAAAAGCCGAAGCCCAGATCATTATGGATCTTGTATGCGCATTCAATTATTTTGCCGGTAAGTTCTTTATGTTTCATTTTTGGCACGGATTACCCCAGTACGATCTCCCGGACCTACGGGGCAGGCACGGGTTTCACTGTCTCATTGTATTTGACAGGGACATCCATGAAATAATGCGTTTCTTTCGGTTCGAATTGTTTGATTGGTTGATAAATTTTATTTTGGGCCTATTTGTTTCTCGACTTGCCTCAGGAGGTCTTCTATTTTTTCAATAGTGCCCTTTCTGTTTATCGGTTCCTCTAAAGCGTCAAAGGTTTCGTAGCGAAACCTTACAGAAAATGCGTTGAACTCCACAAAATCCCAAAAGGGCTCCACTTCTTGCCCTCTATTCTCCAAGAACTCGAGCAAAGTGCTAATATCGTGAGTCAGTGGATATTCATGACCCATTAGGGCGATTAGTCCTTTGAGGGTCTTTTCAATGGCCTGTTGAGCATGGAAACCAAAAATTTCTTCCTCAAAAATATCTTGGTCCAACATCCCTTTTAAAGCTTTGAGATCTTTTCTTGCCATATCGAGCATTAACTGCGCCTGTTTAAGATCGCTCATAAAGTACCTTTCCTTCTCTTAAGGCTCGGCCAACAATATTATTTATGGAATCACGCCAATACTCCACTTCGTTTCGGCTATAAACCAAAATATCTTTAGGAATACGATAACTCGATAGTTTGCGCCAGATCTTTGCCATTTCTTTCCTTCGGCTTCTCTTGTCAAACGGTTCGGATTCTATTATCAGAAAATCCACATCTGATCCCAGGGTACCATCTCTTCGAGCTTGTGAACCAAAGAGAATAATTTGCTCGGGATCTACTGTTTGAACAATAACACTCACCATTTCATCAAGCATATCTTGCGTGATATTAGGCAATAGTATTTCTCCTTTAGTGGAAATAGTTATTGGTTGATTCGTTAAATGGTAAATTGGTTATGTTTCGGTTTCTTTTCTTCTTTTGTTTTTTTGCCGCAGACACACGCTGACAAGCGCAGACAAATATCCGGCCGACGCCGGCCAGATATTAATCGTCATGCCCTTCGGGCAAATCTAAAACCATTCTTTTTATCTGTGCTTTAGGATGTGTAAAATTCACCAATAGTCCGATTTTATACTTTGTGGCTTTCAAATAATTCAATAGCTGAGCCTCGTGTATATTTTTAAGTTTTTCGATAGCTTTAAGTTCTATAATAACCTGATCTTCGACAATGATGTCCGCAAAATATTCACCAACTGTATTTTCTTTATATGTAACTTTAACTGGAACTTGACTATCAACCTTCAATCCTTGAGATCTCAGCTCTTGTAATAGAGCATTCTCATATACCTTCTCAAGAAATCCAGAGCCCAAGATTTTATTCACCTCAAAAACAGCGCCATTAATTTTGTATGTGATATCATTCAGATTCATTTGAGCCATAATTTTTCCGAGAATCGGAGACTGTCTTTATCCAGTGAAGTCTACTGGGAAAAAGAAAAGTTATTGTCTGTGCCCGCCCTGTTGAATTTCGATTTGCGAACCACCCGAGGGTGGATTCAATAGGGTAAATCTGTGTGGGTCTGCGGCTAATTTCTTTTATTCCTGTCAAAATAGTCCTACGGCTAATTTGTACGCTGAATAATAGAATCATAGCTTAAAGTTTTTTGTTATTTTCTTGGTGGGAACAACTTGAACGAGATTCATGTTTTCAGATAAAAAATCGATATAATCATCCAGACTGCCTTGCTGGCTTAAAAGTCGAGCTGCATTAAAAACTTCTCCTCGCTTAGAATCCTTTGCGTCTTCAAGCATCTCTTGTTTTTCTTCATCACTTAATATTGCTGAGCCACTCATCTAAAAGGTACTCCTTGTCAAATATTTTGAAGTATTCCCTGATTAACTCCATATCCATATGGTCACGATGCATGGACAACAATCTCTGTATGTCCGGAGCGTCAACCGGGTAACGATTTTCAGGATCATTGGAAATGGCTTGTACTTTAAGCCCGATAATATCTTCTGGCATCAAACTTTTAATTTCAAACTCACCGTCAAATACCATCTTCTGCTGCGCCCGCTGCATCATTGCTTTGGTATACTTCCTTCTGGCTAAAAGAAAATCAACCTGGCCAAATACTTTGAGTGGTGACAGATAGGATATGATTTCGTCACTACTAAAGTCTTGTTGATCGTAACCCAGTTCCTTCATAACATCATGAACAGCATCCTTCGCTTCTTCATGCACGACAAAATCAATATCTTTGGTAAATCTGAAAATGTTCATCGTGCTTAATGCAAGGCCTCCGGACAATACAAAATCAATTTTCCGTTCGTGGAATCTGGCGATCAGTGTTTTTAAAACTTCTTTTAGATTCATGTTTTTTTAGACAGGATTTACCCCAGTACGATCTGCCGGACCTACGGGGCAGGCCCCGGTAAAATAGGCTTCGAATTTAACAGGGCGAGCAGGATATTCAGGATTTTTTCTTTTGTTTTTTTGCCGCAGACACACCCCAGAGGAATATGCTTTGCATTCCACCCCGATGAAATAGGCCCTACATTTCATTGGGCAGGCAGGGCAGGCGCGGACAAGCGCAGACAATATCCGGCCGACGCCGGCCAGATATTAATCGTCATGCCCTTCGGGCAAATTTAAAACCATTCTTTTTATCTGTGCTTTGAGGTGAGTACTATTGTCCAATAGTTGTAATCAATACTTAATAGAATTAGGCTCTCGCCCGCTCTCCTGACAAATCAGGATCGCTCAAGTCCACAGAGTAATCAGAGATGGATTTTTTCTATCGCCGTTGAGTGGAGGGCGATAGAAAAGGTATACTTGATCAGAATCCTCCCCCTTGCCCAGTTAAACCTGTAATCGTTTAACCGGGGTCAAGGATTCTGATCAAAAAGTCTGTGTCTGTCTGTGTGGGTCTGCGGCGAATTTACTCAGTTAGCTACATGTTGTAATATTCGAGATACCAGTCGATAAATTTTTCGATGCCTTTGTCAATGGAAGTTTCCGGTTTGAAGCCCACACACTTGATCAGGTCGTCCACATCCGCATAGGTTGCGGGAACATCCCCCGGCTGCAGGGGCAGAAATTCTTTTTTGGCTGTTTTGCCCAATTTTGTTTCTATGGTTTCAATAAATGCCATGAGCTCAACAGGATTATTATTGCCCATGTTATAAATCCGATACGGGGCAGGGCTGGTACCCGGATCCGGTGCCTCTCCCTTCCATTCAGGATCGGGGTCAGGGATCTTATCCAGGACCCTGGCAACGCCTTCGACAATATCATCGATATAGGTAAAATCGCGCTGCATCCTGCCGTTGTTGAATATTTTGATGGATTTTTCTTCCAGTATGGCCCGGGTAAACAGGAAATATGCCATGTCGGGTCTGCCCCAGGGGCCGTAAACCGTGAAAAACCTGAGGCCGGTTGTCGGCAGGCCATACAGGTGGCTGTATGTGTGCGCCATCAGTTCATTCGATTTTTTGGTGGCCGCATAAATACTGATGGGATGATCCACGTTGTGATGAACGGAAAAGGGCATCCGGGTGTTGAGCCCGTAAACCGAACTGCTGGAAGCAAAAATGAGGTGCGGCACCTTGCTGTAGCGGCAACCTTCCAGGACATTTAAAAATCCACTCACATTGCTGTCCACATAGGCGTGGGGATTTTTCAGACTGTAGCGCACACCGGCCTGAGCCGCCAGGTTTACTACCCTGTCAAACCGGTGTTCGGAAAAGAGGCGTTCCATACCCTGCCTGTCTGCCAGATCCAGAAGCACGAAATTGAAATTATTAAAAAACTTTAGGCGGCTCAGACGGTCTTTTTTGAGTTGGACGTCGTAATAGTCGTTCAGGTTGTCCAGCCCCACCACTGTATGCCCCTCGTCTAAAAGGCGTTTGCTCAGATGGAAGCCGATAAAGCCGGCGGAGCCAGTCACTAAGATTTTCATAAATTTAATTCTAATGGCGTGTTATTTTTTTTATCTCTCGCCCGCTCCCGTTGGTCGCTCGAGCCCACAGAGTTCACAGAGATTATTATTCTTTTGTCCTGATTTTTTGAGAGGAAAAATCAAGACAATGGTCCAGATGGCGGTTGATCATTGATAATTCGGCTGATTCCGTCTTTCAGCAAAATTTCGTTGAAATTTATTAATAAACCGAGAGGTTTTTTTGATAAGCGTAAATAGGTAAGGAGCTGCTTTTTATGAATACCCTTAACTTGTTCTACTGACTTCAATTCGACAATAATCGTGTCTTCAACCAAAAGGTCAATTCTGAACCCTTCCTGATGTATCTTTTGCCCTCGATAGGATATGGGAAGCGCCACTTCGGATTTGACATTTACTCCCATATCATTCAGCTCTATAACCATGCAGGTTTGGTACACGGATTCAAGCAACCCTGGTCCCAGCTCTTTGTGAACATTGATAGCTGCTTTAATAATGCTTGATGAAAGATGGTTTATATCCATAATAGTTTCCCGCTGGAGCGGGATTGTAGTTTTAACTGAATTTTCCTCTCAAAAATTCAGCTAAAAGACTCTGCGTCTCTGTGACCTCTGTGTGAGATAAATGCCCTTTTAGCGCCACTTTACTCCTCGGAAAATGATATCTTTGTTGATCTTGTCCTTGTGAAGCAGAACGGTTTCGATCATCTGGGCCAGAACCTCATCGGTTAAATAATGGGGCTTGAGGCCAAGATCCAGCAGGCCGGTGTGTACAGGATTGTAATAATGATCTTCGGCCTCTTTGCGCGGATTTTCCACAGACTGTATCGTGGCCTTTTGGCCGAGCCGGTTTGCGACCTTCCGGACCCGTTCAGCCAGGTCATTCACGGAAAAGGTTTCCACGAACTGATTGAAAATGCGGAGTTCTCCGGGTTCTGCGGGGTTTTCAACCGAAAGGCGCACGCATTGCAGGGTGTCCCTGATGTCCAGATACCCGCGGGTTTGGCCGCCTTTACCGTACACGGTCAACGGATATCCGGCGACCGCCTGGACGATAAATCGGTTGATGACGGTGCCAAAAAGCTCGTCGTAATTGAAAAAGGGAAAGAGCTGATCGTCTTTTTCATTTTCCTCGGTAATGAGACCGTAAACCGGCCCCTGCATCAGGTCGGTCACCCTGAGGCCCCACATTCTCACATAAAACCAGAGAAGGTCCGTATCCATGATCTTGGTGGTGTGATACAGAGAGCCGGCCTGGCGAGGAAAGATAAATTTGTCCTTCCGGCCCTTGTGATCGATTTCGATCCACCCTTCTTCAATGTCGATGTTGGGTGTTCCGTATTCGCCCATGGTTCCGATTTTGACGATGTGCGCATCAGGACAGAACTCCTGGACCGCGAAAATAACGTTGGCTGTTACCATCAGGTTGTTATGAAGGGTGAGGGTGGCGGCGCGGCGATTCAACATGGAATACGGGGCGGCCGGCTGTTCGGCATAGTGAATGATGGTATCCGGGGTAAACTTGCCAAACACTTCGGAAACAAAGTCCCACTCTACAAGGTTCCCGATGAAAACCGGAATGGGGCAGCCGGAAATCGATTCCCAGAGCCGGGTCCGTTCATGGAGGTCGGGCACTTGAAAAAGAGGTTCCACTCCTTCTTCACTGCAAATATTTCGTCTCAGGTAGCTGTCCGCTACCGCCACCTGGTGGCCCCTGGCTGTCAGGTGCATGGCTGTCGGCCAGCCGAGGTATCCGTCACCGCCGAGAATTAATATTTTCATGAGTTTTGTCTGCTGAATTTCCGTATTAAATATATTTTTTATCTCTCGCCCGCTCCCGTTGGTCGCTCGAGCTCACAGAGATCACTGAGATTTTAATTATTTTGCCTGATTTTTTGAGCAGGAAAAATCAGTGCAAAGGATCAGCTGATGCAAGATTATTTATAATTCGGATGATTCCGTCTTGCAGTAATAATGCTTGATGAAAGATGGTTTATATCCATAATAATTTCCCGCTGAAGCGGGATTGCAGTTTTAACTGAATTTTCCTCTCAAAAATTCCGTTAAAAAACTCTGCGGCTCTGTGAACTCTGTGTGAGGTAAATGTTTTTTGCTTCGTGTTACGCGCCGTGGGCGTCAAGAAGGCTGTTTTCCCTGAGAAACGCGGTCAGCTGATCTTTTGACAGAGGGGTTTCATTTTCAGAGTGATACGGGTTGCTCACCTCTTTTGATCGCACATCCGGGTATTCATAATTAATGTCGCGATAAATATGGGTGAACGCGGGCAGAACCGCGAAATATCTTTTGAGTTCCCAAGACCGTCTCGTCTCTTCGATGTTCAATAATTCTTCGTACATTTTTTCCCCGGGTTTTACCCCGATGGTTTTAACGGGGATTTCTTCGGGGGAATATCCGTAGGCCGGCGCCAGTTCATTTATCATGACCTCTGCAAGGTCCTGGATGCGGATCACCGGCATCTTGGTGACAAAGACTTCTCCGCCGAGCATAATATGGGCGGAATCGATAACCAGTTGAACCGCCTCCTTGATGCTCATGATGAAGCGTGTCATTCCCGGGTCGGTGAGGGTCACCGGTCCGCCGAGGCGGATCTGTGACCGGAAAACTGGAATGACCGAACCCCGTGAACCCAATACATTGCCAAAGCGGGTTGATGCAAAAATCGGCCCTGTCGCTCGCAACCTGCTGTTGGCTGCTGTCATCAAACGCTCGCCCATCAGTTTGGAGGTGCCCATGACATTTGTTGGATTGACAGCCTTGTCCGAGCTGGTGAAAATGACGCGTTCCACGTTATTTTCGATGGCGGCGTAGATGATATTTTGTACGCCGATGATGTTGGTCTGTACGGCCTCAAAAGGGGACCGTTCGCAAAGAAGGACATGTTTAAAGGCGGCGGCGTGAAAAACCACATCAATCCCTTTCATGACTCGGTGTAATTTCCCGCTGTCTCGGACGTCGCCCAGAAAAAAGGATGCCTGGGCGTGCTTTTGGAATTTTTGCTCCAGGAGAAAGAGATCGGTTTCGTTGTTGTCGATCGCTGTGAGCTCCGCTACCCGGTAATCCTCGAGCAGCTGCCGAACCAGCTCCCTGCCGACGGTGCCGCAGGCGCCGGTGACCAGGATTCGTTTGTTGTTCATCATAATACCTTGTTTTTATGATTTTTGTAGTTTTGTTGAAAGGTAAAAAGTTAAAGGTAAAGAGCAGGGAGCAAGGAGCATAGAGCAAGGAGTCCCGTGCACAGTCAGTCCTCTCATAACTTATGCCTTCTATTTCCTGAACCCTGGCACCTGATCCCCGAACCCTGTTTATACAGCTCCGCCGCCTGAGTTACATCTAAAGATGTATCATAACATACTGATTTGGCTGCTATTTTATTTAATTTCTCGCCTGCATTCGCAGAGCGTTAGGAGCAGGGAGCATGGAGCCCACTGTAGTTCCTCATCAGATTTCTCTGCTTACTCCTTACTCCTCACTCTTTACCGGCCTCTGTCCTCTGCTTGCCCAGTTAAACCCGTATTTTCTTTTGTTTAACCGGGGCCTTCTGTCCCCTGATCCCCGATCCCTGAACCCTGGCACCTGCCCCCCGAACCCCGTACTTGTCCTACCAGAGCGGCACCAATTTATCTTTGTGAATTTCTGTTTCTTCTTTAATTTTCCTTATTCCGACGGTGTTACCATCAAATAGAACAGCAATATCAAAAGATTCCGGTGAGTATTCTTTAAGCTCCTGCCAGCTATTGCAGTGGCCGACCAGATTCAGCTTCAACCGGTTCTCTTCAATGATGGAATCGACAAATTCCCTAACAATTTCAGGTCCTACAAAAATGATGGAAATATGGCCTTTTTGTTCAATGTCGGCCAATTTTTCCGTAATCTTGAGTCGAAGGCGGTTGTATTCCTTTAATTTGGAAACGACAAATCCGGCGGCTATTCTTGACTTGGCTTCGATGCCTTTCGGGGTCAGGAGATACGCGTAGCCGATCTTTTTTGGGCTTTTTCTGAAATTGCCGATCTTGACCAGGCCCTTTTCCAGAAGGCTCTTGAGGACGTAGTTTACCTGTCCCAGGCTGATGCCGGCCTGCTCGGATAGCTGCCGTTGAGTGGTGATCTCCTGGCTGTCCAGGGCTTCTAGTACCTGGAAGTCTTTTTTGGAAATATTCATGCGGTGTTTTATTTCTTCGAACGTTTTTTGATCTCTCGCCCGCTCTCCGATAAATCGGGATCGCTCGAGCCCGCAGAGGCCACAGGGGTAAAGATTATCTTTTCCTGATTTTTTGAGAGGAAAAATCAGGCAAAACATTGAGCCTTCGGCAGATTAATTTGGACGTAAGCAAATAAGCGCTACTAGGTAAATCATATCAAATACGCAACGCGTTAGCGGTTGATGAGAATCCTCCTTCTCAAGGATTCTCATCAAAAAAACTCTGAGTGCTCTGTGACCTCTGCCTGCCCTGTTAAATCTGAAAGCTATTTAACCGGGGTGAGAGATTAATGTAAGACCCTTTCAGGAATATTATAAAGCCGCCTCTTTTTTATGGGTGGTATTTAAAACCGATAAAAGTGCGTTGATTTGTTCAAAGTTGAACATCTTTCATACACCGAACGAGACAATTTGTCAAGAAATTAATGGATTACGGATAAACTTTGATGCAAAAAACGGGTTGTTGGTGTGGCGAGTGAACCGTATGAAATATGCAATCGGCATTCATAGGGATACATATCAGCTTTATGTTCAAAGTTGAACAAAATTCATATATTGAACGTTATAATTTGTCGAGAAATAAATGAATTATGGGATATAGGTTAAAGGTAAAAAGTGAAAGGTGAAAGGTGAAAAGCCTAGCGCAGGGA
>JBHPCZ010000033.1:0-30322 GCA_042573625.1 Thermodesulfobacteriota bacterium | reverse complement strand
CAACTGTACCACGCCCGAAATCAGCGGCCCGACCCGGTAATAACCGGTGTTGGTGGCATTGGACAGATAGGCATAGGCGTTACCAGCCGGAGCATCGCGCAATCCCCGGGAATTAAAATTGATCGTTGGCGAGTCAAATGTTTCAGTTCCCGGGCCGTCAAATTTGACCCCGCTCTTGTAATCGGCCAGGTTGACTGTTTTAGTCTGGGTTGCGCCACCGCCACCGAGGGTATACTCGATGGTATATCTATCCGGCGACGTTGCGTAGGTAACCGTACAGTCGCCGTTGACCTTGATGGCCGCCATCTTGGCCAGCTGCAGTTCCGAATAGAGATCCCGGGCGGCAGTCTTGAGTCGCGATTTGGGGATGTACGTCAGGTAATTCGGAACGGTGATAGCCATCAAAGCGCCCAGTATGACAATAACGACGAGAAGCTCGATTAAGCTGAATCCTGATTGTTTTCGCATGGCGTTTCACTCCTGCCGATATTAATACAAATTCCGTGCCATCAGGGCACTTTCCGGTTTGCCGGAGGTCAAAATATGCCAAAATTGTTTATTTGACTGTACGTGCAATTCTTTTTTAAATCTAACAAATTGATATCATAGTATAATTTCATTGATCTGTCAACCTTTTGTTTTACGGTCGGATAAAGATAACGCTCCGGCTTTAAACCTTGAAAATTGTCATATTTTTTCCAGGGCACCAGAACTATTAAATTATTTTATAGTTATATTAAAATGTTTTAGGTTCTTCTCCAGATTAGTTGTAGAAAATTCGGTCTAATAAGGCATACAAACCTGACTGAGGCAGGCAAGGATTCGAGGATTCAAGGATTCAAGGGTCCAAGCGTTTGTTCTCCAACGATTTTATCAGCGCTTTGAGCATCCTTTCAACTTCTGCAGTATCATCCTTGAGAACTGCAAAATTTTCTTTGTTTACATAATTCAAATCACCTGAAAGCAGGCGCTGGGTCTCCAATTCGCAAACAGAACCATAAGCAATATATAATAACCTCAAATAGTCTGCAGTTATCCTTCTGCCATATCCTTCAGTTTACCCTGTTAAATAAGATTTGATCCTCTTAGCTAAATACCGTTTACCATTGTATGTCTTGAAATACTTTTCACGACGAATCGAGTCACTTTTATCAAGGCATGCCTCATAATAAACAAGCTTGAGAGGCCTCCTATCCTTGGTGGATTCAACGAAGCCCTTATTGTGTTGTTCAAATCTTAGCTTGAGGTCTTTGGTAAAGCCCGCGTAGAGCTTACCGTCTCTCTCGCTCTGCAATACGTAAGTGTAGTAGTACATGAACACCTCAAGCTATTTAACAGGGCAGGTATTTGAAGGAATCAACACAGCAGCTCTTCTGATCTGAGATGTCAGACCGTATCTTTCTTCATTTGGGAATTGTTTTGTTATTTTATAAAACGCCAAACAGAGTTTATAAGATTTCTGCCATACTTTTAACTCTTTATAATTTTTAAGCATTTCTCTTGAACCCCTGGCCCAGACCGATTAACCTTACTATATTGTCAATAAACTATCATTATTATGAAGCTTAGCCTATACTTTAAGTAATCACCGCGTCGCGACAGGGCTGGCCTTGAGCCCTCGACTCCTCGAATCCTAATTTTTTTAGCATTTCACTCGAATCCTTGGACCCTTGTCTCCTTGAATCCTTTCCTAACCATCAACATTTTTTTAGATGATTCCGATCTCTATTGCCAAGAACCCTCAACCCATCTCCTTAACTTCACAACACCGGAGGAGAGGGGACCGACCCTGTAAAAGGCGGATCTCGCTGAATTGGACATGTAGGCGTAGCCTGAATTGCATGTTCCGCGGGAATTAAACGTGATGGTGGATACGGCAAACGTCTGATTGGCCGGACCATCAAAGTTGATGCCGCTGCCATAATCCTCGAGCACAACCGTTTTCTTGTTCATAACTGTATACCGATCGGGGTTCGTGTAATATTTGATGCTGCATTTTCCATTTGATTTAATCGCCTCCAGTCTGATGAGCTGCAGGTTTGAATAGAGATCCCTGATCGCGCTTTTCAAGCGATAACTCGGCAGGAACTGGAGAAAATTGGGTACGGCAACAGCAGTCAACACAGCGACAATAGCGATCACCGTGACCAGTTCAACAACGGTAAACCCGGAATGATGACGCATCGTTTTAAACCCCTTTCGTTATTCAATGTAGGGTACTTAATGAACTTCTAAAGAATCAATTCGACCGCCGGAGGTTTTATAGCAGTTGTCAAAATAATGTTCCGTTTCCGCCGCCGGACAATTTCGTTTAGATCGGCAAGAACTCGTAAATAAAAGCGCGTAAAAGCGAACATGGCTATGGTTTTAGGAATATAGTGCCGCAATATGATTTTGTTCTCCCAATGGAGGCACTTTGATGATGTTCGCTTTAACGCGCTCTAATTTTCTCAGACAGCTTCCCGACCTAAACGAAATCATTCGGCGGCTTGCTAAAAGATATGAGCCCGGTTGACTCAATCGGAACATATTTATGACAACCGCTATAAAATGCAACAGCTATGCCACAGTTCAACTGTCTGATTTTAATATATTATTTAAGATAACCAATATGGTTTGATGCACATTTCTCAGTGCACTCTGCATTGGTTTTTGTGCATGAGCAATTTGGATTAGGCCAGAAAGCTGGTGAAAAGGAGATCAAAAAAATGGGTGAGGAATTCGATTTAATGGGTCAATTGGATGAAGATTCGCGGATATAGTCCACCGCATTTTTAAACACGCGGATACCGATCGTGGGTTGGGCGTCGGCGGTTTTTCCCTGGCGTCTATTTTTTTCGCGCATGCGGGTCCAGTCCGGATGGTTGGTCCAGTGGTTGAAGGCTTCGGGATGGGGCATCAGGCCGAACACCCGGCCGGTGGGATCACATATCCCGGCAATATCATATACGGACCCGTTGGGATTGAACGGAAACACCCCCTCCGCGGGTTTGCCGCCGGGCGCGGCATACCGCAGCACCACCTGGTTGTCGTCAATCAAACGGCGGATAATGGCGTCATCCGCGTAAAACTTTCCTTCACCGTGCCGAACGGGAAATTCCATCTGATCCAAACCACGGGTGAAAATACAGGGGGATTCGGGGTTGGCCGCCAGTGTGACCCAGTCATTTCTGAAATTTCCGCAGTCATTAAAGGTGAGGGCAACGGAGCGTGTGGTGTAGTCCCGGTCAAAACCGGGCAGCAGTCCTAAATTTACCAGGGTCTGAAAACCGTTGCAGATCGCGAGCACCAGGTTGCCGGCATCGATAAACTCAAGCATCTGGTTCCCCAGATTGGTCTTCATACGGACCGCCTGAATCACGCCCGCGCCGTGATCGTCTCCCCAGCTGAATCCACCCCCGAATATCAGAATCTGGAAATCATTTAAACTGACCGATCCTTCAATGAGCGAATTGATGTGAACCCTGCTGGCAACAGCCCCGGCAAGCTCAAGAGCATAGGCGGTTTCATGATCGCAGTTCAGGCCGTATCCGGTCAGCACCAGTGCGTTTACAGGTGCCGGTTTCTTATCTTTCGATTCTGGATTTTGATTTGATGAAGGATTTTTCATATTACAGACCTCTTAGTTAAACCGCAGAATATCCAACACGGAATGTCCAAGGAACACTTCTTCACTCTTCGGTTCCGTGTTGGCTATTGGATATTCAAGTTCTCTTAATCTGCCTTCTGCCCTCTGACTTTCTGACCCCTGGCCCCTGGCCCCTGGCCCCTGATCCCTGACCCCTGATCCCTGATCCCTGATCCCTGATCCCTGTTCTAAATTCTGCGGTTCCGTGTTGGATATTGGATATTCAAAATCGCCAACGCCCCGCTATATCAGATCTCCAAAAGGTTTTTTCCAGGCAGCCTTTAGATCCTGAACCGGAACATCAACAAGGGTTCTGCCGTCGATCCCCTTTATTAAAAAATCGGGTTTTTCGGTAACGGTCCCGATCCAGGCGCAGTCGAGCCCTTTGAATATTTCTTCAAAAGCCGCCCTGTTTGCCGGGTCGGCGGTCACGATGAAACGTCCTGCGGATTCTGAAAAGAGAACAACATCATTTCGGTCCAGTTGATCCGTTGGCACCCGGCCCAGATCCACTTCCATGCCCAGGTTGCCGCCCATGGCCTTCATGGCCAGGTGTATACCGAGACCGCCACGATAGACACCGTGAACAGAGGCGATGAGTTCCTGTTCAATGGCAAGGCCAAGGGCCCTGTACAACGGAAGAAACTCGCCGGGGAAAACCCGGGGAACATTCCGGCCCACGTATCCAAAATGCGCATAGTATTCGGAGCCGCCGAGTTCGTCACGAGTGGCGCCCAGGATATAGATCCGATCTCCGGGCATTTTGCTGTCCATGGTCACACATTTTGAGATATCACCCATCACCGATATGGCGGAAAACTGCAGGGTTTCCAGTGCCGAAACCTTGTGAGTTTCGCCATATTGGCCCGAAAGGTGCCCGTCGACATACATGCTGTCCTTTCCCGAAAGCAGCGGTATGTCATAGGCCAGACACATTTCCCGCAGCGCCCGGCACGACCGCACCAGCTGGGCGGCCTTGAATTTGCCGTCCGGGTTGTCTTTGGGATCGAATTGAATGTTGGGCCAGCAGAAATTGTCCACACCGCCGATATGGTCCAGGTCCGCCCCCACGGCAACCAACCGTCGCACTGCTTCATCAATGGTGCAGGTGGTCATGTGATAGGCGTCGATGGCCGAATAGGCGGGCAGCAGCGCCTGGGAAAAAGCGAGACCCTTTATAGAGTTAAGCACCGGTCGTATCACCGCAGCATCACTGTTCACATCGCGATCCGCGCCCACAAGGGGCTTGATGATGCTGGTGCCCTGGACCTCGTGGTCGTACTGTCGGGTGATCCATTCCTTGGAGCAGATATTGGGGCGTGAAAGCAGGTCCGTAAATACGGCCTCATAGTTCCCGGGTTCCCTCAGCACCGGTTCGAGCAGGCCGCGATGATCCGGCGGCAGCCAAAGGGCATCAAATTCCCATTGGGGAAAGCCTGACGTCAGCAGGTCGATGTCGACATAAGCGCAGGTTTCATCGTTATACGTAATGTGAAGTTTGCCGGAGTCCGTGTATTGTCCGATCACCGTACTTTCAACGGCATGCATCCTGGAGAGCTCCATAAAGCGGTCCAGATGTGCCGGCTTCACCGCCACGGTCATCCGTTCCTGGGACTCCGACACCCATATTTCCCACTGATCCAAACCCTCGTACTTTAATGGAACCTTGTCCAGCTGAATCTCGCAGCCGTTGGAAAAACGGGCGGATTCACCCACCGACGACGACAGCCCGCCGCCGCCGTTGTCCGTAATAAAACTGATCAGCCCTTCGTCCCTGGCTTCCAGGAGAAAATCATGCATCTTCTTTTGGGTGTAAGGATCACCGATTTGAACATGGCCGGCCGGCGTATGTTCTGAAAAAGACTCTGAAGAGGCGGTTACCCCGTGGATCCCGTCCTTGCCGACCCGCCCGCCGCACATGATGACCCATTCTCCGGGCGAGGTTTTCTTTTTTTCTGCGGGTTCCCCCTTGACCCGGGCCGGCATCATCCCCACAGCGGTGACAAAAACCAGGCATTTCCCCAAATACCCGGGATCAAAGAGGACCTGGCCGAAGGTTGTGGGAATTCCGCTCTTGTTACCGCCGTCCTTGACCCCTTCGATCACGCCGTCTAAGAGTCGCCGGGGGTGGAGGCGGGGTTTGAGTTCTCCGTCATAATCCCTGGGCCCCACACAAAAGCCGTAACTGCCCATCACCAGTTTTGACCCCTTGCCGGTGCCCAGGGGATCCCGGTAAACCCCCACGATCCCGGTTACAGCGCCGCCATATGCCTCCATGTTGGACGGAGAATTGTGGGTTTCCCCGGTAATAACGTAATAATGGTCGTCATCAAAACGTCCGGCGCCGGCATTGTCCCACAAAACAGATATGACCCAGGGCTTCTTTTCCTTTAATTCCAGCGTGGGCGCCTCGATACAGGTTTTAAAAAGACTGTCCACAACCTCCGTTTCACCGGTGGCAAGATCTTGGTAGCGGAACAGCCCTTGAAACGTGTTATGGTTGCAATGATCGCTCCGGGCCTGAGAAATATACTCGAGTTCGATATCCGTCGGGTCTGAAAGCCCAACCGATGCCCGGGCGGCCTGAACCTCCTTGTTCGAAAAGTAGGCCCGTATCGTTGGAATGTCCGCAGGGTTCAACGCCAGACCGCGCTCGTCACTGATCGCCATAACCATCGCGTCGCTCTCTATTGGAATGGTTTCAACCGTCGGCGTATGGTCAAGAATGACCCTGGGAATGATGATCCCGATTCCCTCGGCAGGGTTCCACTCATGAATTGAAAATGCCTTCCACTGCTGAATAATATCATTGGCCAGGAGTTCGCCGGCAACCTTGTGTGCGTCTTCAGCACGAAGGCCTGTTCCTTTCAGACAGTAGCGCTTCGAGGTGTAAATGGCTTCGTCCGGACCGAATCGGGTTCCCAGTATGTCTTCAATCGCTTCAACAGCCGTACTCCCCGGGTTGTCTCGAACGCCCGGCCGGTAGCCGACCCAGATGGTCCAGTCGAATTCGATGTCAAGGGGATCATAAGAAGAAATCTGCGTCACCGGATTCGTAAAAACCTCTGTTTGAATGGTTTTGAGCTGATCCTTAGAAAACCGGGCTTCTATCGTCACCACGTGTACGACGCGAATCCGGGCAACGTCAATGCCCAGATAATCTCCTGCATTCCGGCGAATCCCCTCGCCTTCGGCATCAAACAGATCAGGCTTTAGCGCGATTTCGAGTCGGTACGGCATAATGGTTAAATCCCCGCTGCTATATGAGGTTGTTTAAGTGAGTTCTCCTTCCGAATGGCAGAAGGCATCAGGAAATCCCCACGATGGGAGGCATCGCCCCCGGCTTTGAAAAGAGTCGCTATTTTAAAGTTCTCGAATATCCAATGTCCAACAAGGAATGTCGAATGATGAAGTGTTCTCTTTTCCGCCTATGAAACATGACAGCACCAAATTTCAATGAAAATTCAATCCGAGGGCAAACACGCTGTTTTTCTTCTATATTCGATATTCAATATTCGATATTCAATATTGAAAACGCCGTACTGGGCCAAAACATGCCATTTCCGACGCTAACTGGATAATATACGGGCAATGTCATTATAAAACACAAACACCATCAGCATAAGGAGAATAAAGATTCCGACCTGCTGGGCAATCTCCCGCGTTTTTATATTGACGGGCCGTCCAATGAGAAGCTCGATAGAAAAGAAAAGCAGGTGGCCGCCGTCCAGGACCGGTATGGGGAGAAAATTAACAATGGCGAGATTGATACTGATGAAGGCGATAAAGTATATCAGGTTGGCTGCGCCCTCTTTGGCCTGATCCCCGGCCATCTGTACAATCATGATCGGGCCGCCCAGGTTCTTTGCCGAGATATCGCCCTTGATCAGCTTTGCAATACCTACGATCATCAGCTTTGAAACTTTATAGGCTTGGATCAGACTCTCGGTAACCGCCTGGATCGGGTTCAGTTTTACAGACAAGACATCACCCGATGAACCAATCCCGATAACATAGCGCTCTATATCCTCGCCAAAGAGATTTTTGGCGGGCTGGAGTTCAGGGGTAATATGCAGGACAATTTCAGATTCCCCCCTTCGCACCGTCGCCGAAAGGCTCTTCCCGCTGCTTCCCGTAATTAATTCCGCCATTTCCTCCCAGCTTGAAACAGCAGTTCCGTTAATCGCGACGATCTCATCTCCTTTGACAAGACCCGCCTTTTCAGCCGGAGCCTCCTTTCTAACATCTCCGACAACGGGTCTTAAAACAAAGGTGCCGTAAATCTGAAAAAACCCAAAAAAGATAACGATCGCGAGAAGGTAATTAAATAAAGGTCCGGCGGCAACAATTATGATTCGTTTCAGGACATGCTTGTGGGTGAAAGAGAGCGATATATCCGCAGGATCGATATCGGCGTCAGGTTCTTCACCGATCATTTTTACATATCCGCCAAGGGGTATGGAAGAGATCTGATAATCGGTAATCCCGATCTTTTTACCGAAAATTCTGGGTCCAAAACCGAGGGAAAACTTTTCAACCCCGACACCACACAACCGGGCAACAATAAAGTGCCCCAGCTCGTGGACAAAGATAAGAACTCCCAAAACAACGATGAGTGAAAATATATAGGTCATATGATTATGAATTCCCGGGTTTCCCCGTGTTACAGTAATGAGGGCATTTTAAACAATAACCACAAACCGTTCAAGATCAATACTTTATTTTTTTTGGGGGATAAAATTATTGATATCATGTCTTTTTCTGAAAGGCGATATGCGGATCGATTCGACTTCGATTCACAGTGACCCGGTATTTGGGATGAGTGCGACACCGGTTTCTATTCGTTAGCAAACCAACACATCCCAAATACGGGTCACGCTGCCATAACGGGGTTCATATCGCCTTGAAGAAAATGTCATGACCCTCAGGATACACTTTAAGAACCTTCCTCTTGTAAATCGTCAATCACTTGTTTTGCCTGGGCTCTGGCCCACTGATCTGCTTCTAAGATGTCTGAAAGGGTTGGATTGGCAACAGCCGCGTGCCGCGCCATTATCTCTTTGTTGATCTCGGGTATATTTAGAAACGATATCTGTTTTTCCAGGAACGCATGAACGGCAACCTCATTGGCCGCATTGAGCACAGCAGGGCATGTCCCTCCGATTTCACAGGCTTTGTAGGCCAGGGCGAGGCACGGAAACTTTTCTAAATCCGGTTGCTCAAACGTCAACTTGCCCAGGCCTACAAAATCGGGCAAGGGCTGTCTGAGTGGAAGGCGCTCCGGAAATGACATGGCGTACGCGATAGCGCCCTTCATATCGGGGATTCCCAACTGGGCAATCACCGACCCGTCTATGTAGGCGACCATCGAGTGAATCACACCCTGCGGATGGATAACCACTTCAATCGAACGCGATGAAACATTAAAGAGATTTTTCGCCTCTATGACCTCCAGCCCCTTGTTCATCAGCGTCGCCGAATCGATGCTTATTTTTTGGCCCATCCGCCAGACCGGATGATTCAGCGCGTCTTCCACTTTGATTCCAACGAATTCACGCTGTGCCCGCTTTAAAAACGGACCGCCGGAACCGGTGAGCAGTATCTTGTCCAGATCTTCTCTGCGATTCCCTTCCAAACATTGAAAAATCGCACTGTGCTCGCTATCGACGGGAAGAATATCCACACCGTTGTCCGCGGCGCGCTGCATCACAATTTCGCCGGCCATCACCAGGGTCTCCTTGTTGGCCAGGGCAATATTTTTCCCCGATTCAATTGCAGCCAGGGTCGGCAACAGCCCTGCCGCACCCACCATGGCCGCGACAACCGTATCAACGGAATCAAGAGTGGCTGCAGCCCTGTATCCCTCTTTTCCATATAATATCCGGACATCGGTTTCCAGGGGGAGCAGTTTTTTAAGCGCCAGAGCCCGCTCTTCATCAAAAACCACCGCAAGCTCGGGTGAAAACCGCTGCATCTGTTCGGCAAGCAGCGAAACATTGGTCTTTGCTGCAACCGCTTTGACATCGAACAAGTCCGGAAACATCCCTGCGATCTCAAGCGTGTTGCAGCCGATGGAGCCGGTTGATCCGAGTATGGAGAGTCGTTTCATTTAATACCTAACCAAGTTACAAGTGAGCTAAAATTATAAGCAATGTTTCGCATTCTAATTTTTATCACAATCTATAGCGCATAAGGGTTGGAGAAGAGGATTCGAGGATTCAAGGGGTCAAGTGTTTGTTCTCCAACGATTTTATCAGCACCTTTAGCATCCTTTCAACTTCTCCCGTATAATCATTGAAATCCTTTCAGGTCTCTAAAATTCTTAAGCATTTCACCCGAATCCTTGAACCCTCGACCCCTTGAATCCTTTCAAAATCATCAACTCTTTTGGAGATGATTCTAAAACACAAACTCCTTAAAAAGATACGCCAGCGGCGCGGCAAATAAAAGTGCGTCGATCCGATCCAGAATCCCGCCATGACCCGGAAGTATTCCACCGGAATCCTTAATATCACCGGCTCTCTTGAGTTGAGATTCAAATAGATCTCCCACCTGGCCGGCAGCCCCGATGGACAGGAGGAACAGAATGCCGGTTCCCCATGGTAACGACGGCAGAAGGAACCGCATATAGAGTATTCCGATCCCCAGATTGGCAATCAGACCGCCAATTGAACCCTCTATGGTTTTTCCGGGACTGACTGAAGGGCAGAGCTTGTGCCGCCCAAAATAGGAACCGACATAGAATGCCCCGGTGTCACCGGCAAAAATAACAATCAACAGGAAAAATATCCAGATTATTCCGTCCGGTCCGTTTCTTATCAAAACCAGGAAGGAAAGAAATAAAGGAATGTAGATAATGCCGAGAACCTGCCGGGTGACAACTTCCGTAACCCGCGGATCTGACTTGAACCGGGGCAGAGAAATCAGGGCGGCAAAAATGAGATTCAGCGCGATAAGGATTAACATCATCCTGAATGAATTGAAGTGTGCGGCACCGATAATGATCGGCGCGACCATGTACCCCAGAAGCGGTATTACGCCCCGTTGGTTCGCTCCCCCGGGATTCAGCACAATTCGATGATACTCCCACAAGGCTAAAATGGATACCCCGCCGATGAGTATTGCAAACAGGAGCAATCCCCCTTTCAACACCAGCAATATCAAAAAGGGAAGGGCGACAACAGCGGTAATCCAACGTTTCAGATGCATGATCTGTGCCTGGGCAGTTCAACTCCGGATTTCTCATGAAAAAGTTGTCCGGGGAAGCGCATTAATCGACTTTGCCGAACCTGCGTTCACGGCGCTGGTAGTCTTCGAGAATATGAATAAACTCATCCTTGCCGAAATCCGGCCACAAGGTATCTGTAATATAAATTTCCGAATACGCAATCTGCCACAAAAGAAAGTTGCTGATGCGCATTTCCCCGCTGGTCCTGATCAGCAGATCAGGATCGCGCATTCCTTTTGTGTAGAGGTGCCCGGATATAACCTCGGACGTGATTGCATCAGGATCAATCCTGCCTTCCAGCGCATTACGGGCAATCTCCTGAACCATGTCGACGATTTCAGCCCGTCCGCCATAACTCAAGGCAAGATTAAGGATCATACCCGTATTGTTGCGCGTTATCGTCCGGGTTTTCTGAAGTACTTGACGGACATTTTCCGGCAGACGTTCTATCTGCCCGATGGCGTTGAGGCGGATATCGTTGTCCATCATCTCTTTTTGCTCTGACTCAAGGAATTTTTTCAGGAGGGTCATCAGCGCGGCAACCTCGACTTTGGGCCGCTGCCAGTTTTCGGTGGAAAACGCATAAAGGGTCAGGATGGAAATCCCGATTTCACGGGAAGTCCGTACAATCGTTCGGACCGTTTCCGCTCCTTTTTCATGGCCTTTAATCCGGTTTAACAGGCGTTTTTTCGCCCATCGGCCGTTACCGTCCATAATAATGGCCACATGAAAAGGGAGTTTCGTCGTATTGAGTTCTGTGTGAGATGCGGAAGACGGATTAGAATTCAAGGATCTCTTTTTCTTTTTCTTTATATTCATCGTCGATAAGTTCAATGTACTCATCTGTTATCTTCTGGACCTGATCCTGGGCCTTGAAAGCGTCATCTTCCGAAATTTCACCATCCTTTTTAAGGCTCTTTAACAGCTCGTTTGAATCACGCCGGACATTTCGCACCGAAACCTTATGATCCTGGGATATCTTATGTACGACTTTAACAAGTTCTTTGCGCCGCTCTTCCGTAAGCGGCGGTATGGAGATACGGATAATCTTACCGTCATTGTTCGGGGTTACTCCCAGATCGGATTTCAAAATCGCTCTCTCTACATCCTTAATAACCGAAACGTCCCATGGTTGTATGATAATCAGACGACTTTCGGGGATAGATAGGGATGCCATCTGATTCAACGGGGTGAGCGTGCCGTAATAATCCACCCGTATAGCATCAAGAATTGACAGGGAAGCACGTCCCGTTCTGATCCGTTTCAACTCATTCTTAAGGGCGGTCAACGATTTATCCATATTCTCCCGGGTTTCTTGAAATATCGATTCAATCATGGCTTTCCCTATTTTTATAAGAGTTGTTATTTAGAGCTCTTAAAAGATTCTCTCGATTTTGTTTGCGCTCATTTAGGGTTCAAGCTAGGGCCGTCTCATTGCTTATCAGGGTCCCGGCTTTCTCTCCGCACAATATCTTCTTCATCTTCCCTTTGTGATTAAGGTTAAAAACAACAAGGGGGAGTAGATTGTCCATGGCCAGCGAAATCGCAGTGACATCCATAACGCTCAGCTGTTTTTCAAGGACCTCCATATAGGTTATATTTTTAATAAACTTTGCATTCGCGTTGACAACGGGATCTGAATCATACAGGCCGTCAACTTTGGTGGCCTTTAAAAGAATCTCTGCATGAATCTCCTGCGCCCTCAGTACCGCAGCCGTATCGGTTGTAAAGTACGGATTCCCGGTGCCGGCTGCAAAAATAACGGCTCGTCCTTTTTCGAGATGCCGAACCGCTCTCCGAAGGATGTAAGGTTCAGCAACCTCATGCATTGATATGGCGGTCTGAACACGGGTCTGAATGCCATTTTCCTCAAGCGCATCCTGCAAAGCCAGACTGTTAATTACCGTGGCCAGCATCCCCATGTGATCGGCGGAAGCCCGGTCCATACCGAACGAGGACGCCGCAACGCCTCTGAATATATTGCCGCCGCCGACAACGATAGCAATCTGAACTCCGAGGTCAAATATTGAACGGATTTCGCCGGCCACATACTTTAGCACATCAGGGCTGATGCCATAGGGCTGATCACCCATCAGGGCTTCCCCGCTTAATTTTAACAAAATCCTTCTGAATTGAGGTGATGCCACAGTGTTACGATTCTCCAATCTGGAATCTGACAAAACGTTTAATTGTAATATTCTCCCCGATCTTTGCAATCATCTCATTTAACAGATCTGCAACGGTTATATCAGGATCGCGGACATACGCCTGGTTTAACAGGCAGTTTTCATCAAAATATTTTTTCAGCTTTCCGTCTACAATCTTGTCTACGATTTTTTCGGGTTTGCCCATTTCCAGTACCTGGGCTCGATAGATCTCCCTTTCCTTATTGACCGTTTCTTCCGGAACGTCTTCAGGTCTGATAGCCACAGGGTTCGTGGCTGCGATCTGCATTGCGATATTTTTTGAAAAATCCTGAAAATCTTCGTTTTTCGCGACAAAATCGGTCTCGCAGTTAACTTCCACCAATACACCGAGCTTACCGCCCATATGGATATATGATTGGATTGTCCCTTCCGTCATGGCCCTTCCCGCTCTCTTTGCGGCCGTTGCCAAGCCTTTTGTTCTTAAGAAATCAATCGCCTTTGGGATATCACCTTCACACTCGGAAAGTGCTTCCTTACAATCCATAATTCCGGCCCCGGTCTTTTCCCGAAGTTGTTTAACCATTGCTGCACTGACTGTTACCATATCTATACTCCTATCTATTCCGCTCTATTCCGCTTCAGTAGTCTCTTCGGGTTTTTCTCCCTCAGATTCCTCCAATACTGCAGAATCCTTTTTGGCTGCAGGTGTTGTCCGTTTTATTACTTCAACAACAGGGCCATCAGTACCGTCATCAATAATTTTTCGTTCACCCGGTTTTAATTCTGCACTGGCGGCTGCGACTTCTGATTCCTCCTCCTCAATCTGCTTATCTGCTTCTGCCTGCTGTTTTTCAGCCAGACGCTCCTGGCCCTCAATACAGGCATCAGCAATTCTGGATGTAATGAGTCGAATTGCTCGTATCGCGTCATCATTGCCGGGGATAATATAATCAATTTCATCAGGGTTACAATTGGTATCAACTATAGCGATAATCGGTATGTTCAGGCGCCGCCCTTCACGCACCGCAATTGCCTCGTTCTTGGGATCAACAACAAAAATTGCGCCGGGAAGCGCACCCATGGTTCGGATGCCGCCAAGGTTATTGTCAAGCTTTACGCGCTCTTTCGCAAGTTTCAATCTCTCTTTTTTAGGGAAAAAATTGATTGATCCGTCGTTCTGAATGGTGTTGAGGTAATTGAGACGATCGATACTCTTTTTTATGGTCTGGAAATTCGTCAGCATCCCTCCCAGCCACCGATTGTGAACATAAAACATTTCACATCGATTCGATTCTTCGTAAATAGAGTCTCGGGCCTGCTTTTTGGTGCCGACAAAAAGTACCGACTTGCCATTTGTCACGGTATCGACCACAAAGTCGTATACAACCTTGAACATGCGAACGGTTTTCTGCAGGTCGATGATGTAAATGCCGTTTCTTGCGCCGAAGATATACGGTTTCATCCTCGGATTCCAGCGCTTCGTCTGGTGACCAAAATGTACTCCTGATTCAAGGAGTTCCTTCATTGTAAGATAAGCCATTCTACTCTCCTTTTGTAACGGTTTTTCCACCCCCTTTATCAACCCTGCTGCCGACCCCGCCATGCGGGGCACCAGGCAACAGGTCCAAAGGCGTGCGAGTTAATTAAACGGGTATATGTAACAAAATAAATATTGATCCGCAACATTTTTTTCACGGAAAATTCAACCTGAAGGCAAACACGATGTTTTTCTTCTATATTCGATATTGGATATTCGACATTCAATATTGAAAACACCGGTTGATGCCTCACGTATCGCAGCACCACGGATCGGTAGAACCTCTCCGGGTCCTCCGCCAGGCGGAGGGTTTAGGTAACAATTAAATGAACTATAAATCTTTAAGCCCTCTTCTTCCTCATCCGGACAACACGGTGGTATCCGCTGTAATCTTTAATAAACGCAATATCATCATAACTTCTGCAATCTTCGATAATCTTCCGGACCTCATCTTTCTGGTCATGGCCCATCTCAAGGATCAGAAAACCGTTCGGGTTCATATATATATGTGCATCGTAGATAATACGCCTCAAACAACCGAGACCATCTTCGTCGCCGTCAAGGGCCTCTATGGGTTCATATTGGGAAATTTCAGGCTGGAGCCGGGAAATACCCGGAGTCTGAATGTAGGGTGGGTTCGATACGATCATATCAAATCGATACTTTTTATGTGTTAAGGGTGTAAGCCAGTCCCCGGAAAAGAAGTCTATTTTTCCAGCCAGTCCATAACGCCGTGCATTCTGTTTGGCCATCTCGATGGCTTTAATTGAGCGGTCAGAGGCGAAGTAACAATGATCCGGTCGTTCGGACGCAAGGGCAAGAATGATAGCGCCTGACCCTGTGCCGAGCTCCAATATTCGTTTGTGCCCGATGTTTGAATCATGGCTTGAATCATCGGACAAAATAGAAAGGACGGTCTCGATTACGCATTCCGTTTCCGGCCTCGGAATCAAAACATCCCTTGTAACGGCCAATCTCATGGACCAGAATTCTTTTTCTCCCACGATGTATGCAACAGGTTCTCTCTTAATCCTCCGTTTTATTAAGGCCTTGTACAGTGAAAGCTCACTGCGAAATAGCGGTTGATCGTATCTCAGGTACAGATCTATCCTTTTTAATCTTAAAGTATGCGCAAGAATTATTTCGGCGGTGACTCTCGGACTGTCTATATCGTGGGATTTAAAATAAGAAGTGGTCCAGTTGAGGAGTTTAAGTATGGTCCATTCAGGATCAGTGGAATTTGGGGGATTCTGCATGCTCTAATGCCTGGGCCTGATAAAATGTTGCCATCTCTTCTATTATTTCATCTAATTGACCCTGTAGGATATCCTCCAGCTTGTAAAGGGTAAGGCCAATACGGTGGTCTGTAACCCTTCCCTGGGGGAAATTGTAGGTCCTGATTCTTCCGCTTCTATCTCCATCTCCGACCTGGCTTTTCCGTTCTTCGGATCGCTTCTCGTTCTGCTCTCTGATCATACGATCGAAAATACGAGCACGTAAAACTTTCATCCCCTTGTTCTTGTTTTTCAACTGGGATTTTTCATCCTGGCAAGTCACAACGACACCTGTGGGAAGGTGGGTGATGCGCACTGCTGAATCGGTTGTATTTACGCTTTGCCCTCCGGGTCCGGTTGCCCGGAACACATCAACCTTGATTTCGCCCGGGTCGATGTGAACCTCGACGTCTTCGGCTTCGGGCAAGACCGCGACAGTAACCGCAGAAGTGTGTATCCGCCCCTGAGCTTCCGTTGTCGGGACACGCTGAACACGATGGATGCCGCTCTCAAATTTAAATCGGCTGTATGCCCCTTTGCCGCTGATCATTGCGATGATCTCTTTAAAACCACCGACGCCGGTGACGTGATGGGTCATCACTTCGACCTTCCAATTTCTGTTTTCCGCGTACCGGCTGTACATCCTGAAAAGGTCACCCGCAAAAAGTCCGGCCTCCTCACCCCCCGTACCCGCCCGTATTTCAAGTATAACATTCTTATTATCCTTCGGATCCTTGGGAGAAAGGAGTTTTTTGAGGTCCTTTTCAAAACTTTCCTTTTGGAGGGTAAGCGCATTAATTTCGTCCCGGGCCATCTCTTTTATATCCGGGTCTCCATCTTTTAACAGCTCCTTGCTGTCCTCCAGCTCTTTCGCGGTCTTTTGGTATTTTCTGAAAACCGATACGACCTTGTTAAGATCGGCATGTTCCCGGCTATACTTCTGGTATGCCATTCGATCCTTTAATATCTCGGGGTCGCTTAAAAGTTTTTCAACTTCTATGAATCGATTTTCAACACCTTTTAATTTTTGAAACATGCGTTCTGTTTGACCTCTTTTCAAATCTTGAAACCTTTGAAAAACGCCCCCTTTTGTCCAGCCCCGGTGCCTGCCCCGTGCAATGCGAAGCTTATTTCACTGGGGTCAGGCTCAAATTTCAATTCTCGAAATACTCTATGTATTCCTGCCTGCCCCGTAGGTCCGGCAGATCGTACTGGGGGGGTTAAAATTTTCGCCTTCCGTGGTCTTGTACCCCGGTTAAATGTTAAATGCGGATTTAACCGGGCAGGCAAAATTGAACATTTTTAAAAGGTCTCATCTTGTCGAGATTTCTATCCCTGAAGGAACCGTGCAACAAATGACTCCACGGACGCTGAGCCGGATATAAAAAAGTTGATCCCGATGCGTCGGGATTAACCGTTCCAACGGAAGATGCTTTGCATTTCACGGGGCAGGCACCGGGGTCGGGCAAAAGGAAGTGGTCTTTAAAGGTTTCAAAACGGCTGCGGGCCCATTGCAACCGACTGCCTTCGCAAGCTCTCGAATCAGCCGGTCCGACGGAGAATAGCCGATGTGTTTACTCCTGTTTTTGAAACTTTTCATATTTCCTGCGGAAACGCTCAATCCGACCCGCAGTGTCTATAAGCTTCTGTTTGCCTGTAAAAAAGGGATGGCACTTTGAACAGATCTCAATTCGAATATCCGGCTTTGTCGACCCAGCCTCAATTACATTTCCACATGCGCACTTTATGGTTGTTTCAACATATTCCGGATGAATGTCCGCTTTCATATTTGTTAACTCCTTTACTCACCTTGGTTTTAAAATTTTGATATGAATATTTCGATTTTCGAACCGCAGGTTTCCACGATTTACGCATTCATGGAATTCATAAATTCTTTATTATCCTTGGTCCCACTCATTTTATCAAGTAAAAATTCAAGACTGTCAACCGGATTTAATGAAGCAAGAAGCTTTCTTAAAATCCAGACCCGCGTGAGCGTTTCCTCGGGCAGGAGAAGCTCTTCTTTCCGTGTACCGGATTTCTTGATATCAATTGCAGGAAAAACCCGTTTATCGGCAAGTCTGCGATCCAGCTGAATCTCCAAATTTCCGGTGCCCTTGAATTCCTCAAAAATAACTTCATCCATCCGGCTCCCTGTATCAACCAGCGCGGTCGCAATGATCGTAAGGCTTCCCCCCTCCTCAATGTTTCGGGCAGCGCCAAAAAAACGCTTCGGACGCTGAAGCGCATTTGAATCAACACCTCCGGAAAGGATCTTGCCGCTGGGAGGAATAACCGAATTGTAAGCACGCGCAAGCCGGGTTACGCTGTCCAGAAGTATAACAACATCTTTTTTATGTTCAACCAGCCGCTTTGCTTTCTCGATAACCATTTCGGCGACCTGGACATGCCTTTCGGCAGGCTCATCAAAGGTTGAACTGATCACCTCCCCTTTGACAGATCGTGCCATGTCCGTGACTTCTTCGGGTCGCTCGTCAATCAGGAGGACAAAAAGAAGGAGATCCTTGTGATTGGTCGTGATGCTGTTGGCAATGGATTGAAGCAGCATGGTTTTGCCGGATCTGGGCGGCGACACAATAAGACCTCTCTGACCAAAACCGATCGGTGTCAAAAGATCCATTATTCGTGAGGAATAATTGTCGGAATCGCATTCAAGCTGTATTTTCTTTTCAGGGTACAGCGGCGTCAGATTGTCAAACAGTATCTTTTCTCTGGCCACTTCCGGATCCTCATAGTTGACGGCCTCAACTTTCAACAGGGCGAAATATCGCTCCGTTTCTTTGGGTTGCCGGATCTGTCCGGAAACAGTGTCCCCAGTTTTTAGATTGAAACGGCGAATCTGCGAAGGCGACACATAAATATCAGCCGGCCCCGGCAAATAATTGTAATCGGGCGCTCTTAAAAACCCGAATCCGTCCGGGAGTATTTCAAGTGTGCCTTCCCCGAATATCATGCCGTTTTTTTCAATCTCTGCCTGAAGCAAAGCAAAGACAAGCTCCTGCTTTCTCATACCGGCCGTCCCGTCAATATGGTACTTTTTGGCCATTTGGGTCAATTCACTGATTTTCTTATCCTTAAGTTCTACCAAATTCATCAGATGACACCTCGCTCATTTAAATCATTCCTGTATTATCGATCCCGGCAATTCTCACTGAAAACACTTCTATATCCCACCTGAAAAATGAAAAGCAGCGGCATTTCTTTCTTGAGGAATGGAAACTTGCAGATAACGACGCCTTCATTCAGCGCTGTGCGGTTCTAAATTCACACGGATTTGCAATCCCGCACCTGTACAGCAGAAATGCAACTTATATATCTAAACAATTCACCTGCCTACAGGTGAAGAATGGATTGGTTCCATGCTGATAAGTATGGAGGAATATAAATGTTTGTGATTTATAATAGAAGAATAAGGTATTCTCTCCAATTGGCGGGCGTTATGCCTTCGTGAACCTTTGAACCTTCAAACCTTCGGAATAAGAGCATTATAACATGATTGTCTGCCTGTCAAGCGGTTTTGATTCTTTTCTGGTACTTTTGGTAAATTTTTTTGTAAATATGGTCAACCGATCTTATCATCTCCGCCGGCGAACCGCTATTTTTTATTACAAATTCAGACCGTTCAATCTTTTCTTCATCAGGTATCTGAACACTTAAAAGGGCTTTTGCCTCCCCTCGGGAAACGGTGTCGCGGTTCATCATCCTTCTAATCTGCAGTTCACGATCCGAAGTGACCACTATTATTGCATCGAAACGGCTTTCCATACCGAATTCAAAAAGGAGTGGAACCTCTATGATCACGACAGGAGCGCTTTCCTTTTCAGCCTCGGCCATCTTCAGGTGCATAAGCTTATTTATTTCAGGATGTATACACTGCTCCAGGGTTTTGCGTGTGTCATCATCGCTTATCATCATGCGACGGAGCCTCTGGCGATTCAACGTGCCATCTTTTTTCAAAATCTGCTTCCCGAAAGAATCAACGATCATTTCATAAGCAACGGTGTTCGGCGCAACAGCCTCCCTTGCCAGGCTGTCAGAACTGATGACCTTCAACCCCAGTTCTCTGAAACGGTCGCAAACAGAAGTTTTTCCGGATCCAGCACTTCCCGTTACTGCAATTTTAACAACCTTGGCCATGTTTCTGCCTGACGTTCTGGTTGTGATCTAAACCCTAAGTCTGGTGGAGGACCCGGAGATGTTCAACCGGTCCGGGGTGCCACAAAGCGGAAGATATCATTCAACCGGTGTTTTCAATATAGAATGTCGAATATCCAATATCGAATATAGAAGGAAAACAGCGTGTTTACTTTCGGTTTGAATGTTCCGTGAAATTTGGCGCTGTCATTATACAAAAGCCGAAAAGACTTCATCATTCGACATTCCTTGTTGAATATTGGATATTCGATCACTGCAAAATAGCGACTGATTTCAAAGCCGGGAGTGATGCCCCTTTGTGGGGGCTTTCTGATACCTCCCGCTATGCGGGAGGAGAGCTCACTTTGACCGAACCTGCAGCGCCGACCTATTGAAGACCCAAAAGGCTGCAAGATGGACACATTCTTTAAAAAATGATAGTTATTAAAAACGGATGAACAGACATTCTGTTCGTACAAAATTCAGGTTTTTTATTCATTGATATCAGATCGACCCAAGTGCACCGATGATCCAATTCGATTCAAGTCTTTTTCCAAAAACAGCAGGGGTATATATCGTCGGCGGCTCGGTTAGGGACCTTCTTCTCGATCGATCTCCGACCGATTATGACATTGCTGTTTCGGAAAATCCAGAACAACTTGCGAAAAAGATGGCCGCAACGACAAAAGGCCGCCTTGTCAAAATGGGGAAACCCGGACAGATGATTTTCCGGGTGGTCTCGAGCGATCATATTTTTGACATTACCTCATTAAATGGTGAATCCATCGCAGATGACCTAAATAAAAGAGATTTTACCATCAATGCGATGGCATTTGACTTGAAATCGGGAAAAATTATCGACTGTTTGGGTGGCATAAAAGACCTTGCCGACAAAAAAATTCGCATGGTTTCAAGAGATGTCTTCAAAAAGGACCCTGTCCGTCTGATTCGGGCTTACAGGATAGGTGCCTGCCTGGATTTTGAAATCGAACCGCATACAGTGTCCGCCATCAGAAATCAATCAATTCAGATACAGAATTCCGCCCCAGAGCGAGTCCGGGCGGAATTCTTTAAAATGCTCGGCAGCCCGAAGTCCCACACCTTTCTTTCTCAGATGGCGGACACGCAACTGCTGACCACTATTTTCCCTGAACTCGGCGCATTAAAAGGATGCCTTCAAAACAGGCATCATCATTTTGACGTCTTCGAACATACAATGCGTGCCTACCTTCACCTTGAAACAATACTCAACGATGTAAGGAAATTTCTACCCGAAACAACCGGCCATATAAGCGAATGGATTGATGAAGATCGGGCGAGTGGGTTAAAATGTGCCATGCTGTTACATGACATCGGAAAACCGTTGAAACGCACTGTTGGCGCCAACGGAAACGCCCATTTTTTTGGACATAGCCGAAAAAGTGCCGATATGGCGCTAAAAATCGGCAATAGGCTTAGATTTTCAACCCGTGAAAAACGATTCATCGATTTTATCATTCGCAACCATATCAGACCGCTCTCTCTTTTCCTTGCTCACCAGAATAACACATTAACATCCAAAGGGAAAACACGCTTCTTTATGAAATGCGGACCCGATACCGCTTATTTGCTGCTGCATGCCATGGCGGACTTTATGGGAAAGAAGGACGATCATGAACAGAAAAAAGATGTGGCATTCACCTCGTTTCTCAAAGGCCTGATTCAGGCGTTTTTCTCAGACTTTAAGCCGAGAAGCAACGAACCGCCACTGATAACGGGCGATGACCTTGTTGATGAATTCGGACTCACCCCCTCTCCTTTATTTAAAAAACTTTTGAGCCGTGTAAAAGAAGCAAAACTCGCAAATAGAGTTCAAAACAGAAAGGAAGCGCTCAAGCTGGTAAAGGAAATGTTAAACCGTCGTGCCTAAAATGACGCCAATTTTATATTCCAATCCTTGACAATCCATTTCCATTTATATAGTAATGCCCAGAATATTGTGACTGAGATTCTATCCCGAATATTTTAGGTGTATAGAAAAATTTATAGATTATAGATATCAAAAACAAATTTGAAAGGAGAGATAAATGAACATTCTGTTTTTCGGACCAAACGGCAGCGGCAAAGGAACCCAGGGCGCCATTCTAAAGGACAAATACAATACACCCCACATCGAATCCGGCGCTATTTTTCGCGACAACATTGGAAAAGGAACTGAACTCGGCATGAAAGCCAAAGACTATATCGATCGTGGTGATCTGGTGCCGGATGAAATCACCATACCCATGATACTCGACCGGCTGCAACAGGACGACTGCAAAAGCGGCTGGCTCCTTGACGGGTTTCCGAGAAACAAAAACCAGGCAATCAAACTGGATGAATCGCTTAAGGAAGCCGGGATGGCACTCGATATCATCGTTGAAATTCTTCTCGATCGTGAAATTGCAAAAAACAGAATCATGGGACGCAGGCTCTGCGCAAATGACAACAATCACCCAAACAACATCTTCATCGACGCAATCAAACCGGATGGAGACAAATGCCGTGTGTGCGGCGGTGATTTAAAGACCCGTGACGACGATCAGGATGAGGGCGCCATCGACAAGCGCCACAATATCTACTATGATGATGATACCGGCACCCTTGCATCAGCTTACTATTTCAAAGATCTTTCCGCCCAGGACGAATCCGTTAAATATATTATTTTAGACGGCGGACCCAGCGTACAAGAAGTGACAGCCGAACTCGTATCAAAACTTTAGCACACATTCATTGGACAAGCACAAAATGTGTCCGGTAGCCAACATTTTTGGCCCGGGCACATTTTTTTATCAGTTCTAAAACCGGATCAGAAAAAGTTGATATCGAATATTATTTTTCTTGCCAATCAATAAAAATCAAG
Organism: Thermodesulfobacteriota bacterium; assembly: GCA_042573625.1. Lineage (GTDB taxonomy): Bacteria > Desulfobacterota > Desulfobacteria > Desulfobacterales > UBA11574 > JBHPCZ01. Next base: position 7,472 of record JBHPCZ010000033.1, on the reverse strand, counting down.
ATATATAAATAGGTTCATCAATGCTTTAAAAATAACCATCGGAATTATTAGTCATATTTTCTTCCTGTGATGGAAAAAAGGGGGTTGAACAATTTGAAGGATATTCAGGTCAAGGTCTTTGATAATGACCTTGAAAAGGCGATGCGCATTTTGAAGAAAAAGATTCAAAATGACGGCCTATTTAAACGATTGAAGTTGAAAAAGGCTTATGAAAAGCCGAGTGAGCACAGGCGCCGCAAGCAGCGTGAAGCCTTGAGAAGGCAAAGAATCGCCGCTTCAAGAAAAAGATACAACAGATTCAGCAGATAGCATAAACCCTTAAAAAGTTTCATCCAAACCCGGCATGGACACACCATCTGCCGGGTTTTTAAATGAGGTTGGCGTTGGAGACTGAATACAATAACTGCCTGAAGACAATGTTCGGTCTGAGAAGGTTCGGGATAAAGCTGGGGCTTTCCACGATCAGAAATATCCTGGAAGGGCTGGGAAATCCCCAGGATCGTTTTTCATGCATCCATGTGGCCGGAACCAATGGAAAAGGCTCGATCGCTTCCGCCCTTTCAACAATTCTGCATTTATCCGGATACACGGTCGGGCTCTATACATCACCGCACCTGGTGCGTTTTAATGAAAGAATCTGTGTAAACAACGCACCGGTCTCTGATGAAGATGTTGTATCATCTTACAACGCCGTTAAAAGGGTTCACTCCGGAAAACGTGAGCCGACTTTTTTTGAATTTTCAACCGCAATGGCGTTGTTTGAATTCGGGAAAAAGAATGTGGATTGGGCGGTTATTGAAACAGGGATGGGGGGACGACTCGATGCAACCAATATTATCAAACCTGCGCTTTCCATCATCTCGAATATCTCCCTTGAGCACCAGATGTATCTCGGAAACTCCATCGCTCAAATTGCCGGAGAAAAAGGTGGAATTATTAAAAAGAACGCCCCTGTTGTTACCGGTGTTCAACAAAAAAATGCCATTTCAGTGTTAAAAGAGATCGCTGATTCACAATCAGCACCATTCTATCGTTACAAAGATGCATTTCGGGTCAGAAGAAAGAAAAACAGCGTCTTTACCTATTTTGGAATTGATAATCTGTGGCAAGATATGCACACACAATTGCTTGGAAGTCACCAGATCGACAACGCCGCACTCGTTTTGGCCGCATGTGAGGTACTGAACAGAGACAAAGTCGATCTTCCCCTGAAGCGCATCAGGGACGGCCTTGCACAAAACAGATGGCCGGGAAGACTCGATATTGTATCGACATCTCCCCTGATCATCCTTGATGGCGCACACAACTTAATCGCCGTTCGGAAATTGGCCCGATTCCTATCAGAAAAACTGTCAGACCGAAATATAACGCTTGTCGCCGGAGTAATGGACGACAAATCCTATCCGGCGATGCTTCAATCTCTTCTCCCGCTTTGCAGCAGAGCGATATTGACCCAAGCCGGGATTGACCATGCCGTACCGCCCGACACGCTTTCTGCTGTAGCCAAAACCATAACCCCGAACATCGAGGTTTTCCACGATGTCGAACAGGCGGTAATACATGCCGTTAAAACAGCATCACCGGACGACGCCATCTGCATTGCCGGCTCTCTTTACGTGGTCGGTGAAGCCAAGGAAGTCCTTGACAAGATCCTTTAGCCCGCATTTCTCATTAAGAATTTGTTTTGTTTTTGAAAACAACGACACACCGCTGAAATATAAAGATTATATAATACTCGGGCGATTTGGTTCAAAAACACTCTGTTTTGTTTGATCGCTTGACTTATTTCTATTGATAAATTATTTCTAAAATCACCATGCGCCCGTAGCTCAGTGGATAGAGCGTCAGCCTCCGGAGCTGAAAGCCGCTGGTTCGAACCCAGCCGGGCGTACCAAGAAAAAGTCCCCGATACGTTTCTTTATGGTTTATATCTGTCACCAGAGGCAGATGTGTCCCAGTCTGATATATCTAATATTTCTGAAAAAAGTTTGTCGGCAAGTCTTGCCCGGTCTTGAGATAAAGAATCTCTGTTTTGTTAAGCATTTTCAAGAAATCTTCGGATTTTACCATCCTCTTCTTGAGCTTTTTAGGCCGAAGAGCGTTACCTTACGGTACAGCTCAGGGCTCACTTTACGTCCGGCCCAACACCTCCTTGCATTTTCCCTGAGGTGTGATTATAGTATGTCATTATGAAAGAAGACGGCGACAAAATACCCACTCCTAAAGAACTTGAAAAAGAGATCAGCGAATTTCTGTCCAAAAGGTTTGGGGCCAATGTTAAAATGGTATCCCCTGTTATTATCCCCCAGGAGGTTCCCGTCGGGAATCCTCCCGCACCGCTCCAAAAAAAGAAAAAGATCAATTTTGACTTAAAACCCGAGGAACTTATCGCCTATCTTGATCAGTATATTGTCAAACAGGATAATGCCAAAGCGATTTTGGCCACAAAAATCTGCACTCATTTCAACCGGATTAAAAGGGCGGAAACCGCTTCCGATCCCGTCAGGAATATGGTCGGCAGCATTAAAAACAACGTGCTGATGCTTGGCCCAACCGGAGTAGGGAAAACTTACATTATAAAACTGATCGCCAACAAAATCGGTGTTCCCTTTGTTAAGGGGGATGCCACCAAATTCAGTGAAACCGGCTACGTCGGGGGAGATGTAGAAGATCTTGTGCGGGATCTTGTTAGGGAAGCCGATGACGACATCGAACTCGCCCAGCATGGAATCATCTATATCGATGAAATCGACAAGATTGCTTCAAGCCGACATTTAGTCGGTGCGGATGTGTCTCGAACGGGCGTCCAGCGGGCACTCCTCAAACCCATGGAAGAGACGGATGTTGAATTAAAAGTCCCGCATGATCCCGTTTCAATGATTCAGGAAATAGAGCGATTTAGGAAAACAGGACAAAAGGAAAAACGGATTGTCAACACCAATAATATCCTGTTTATCATGAGCGGTGCATTTATTGATCTGGTCCCAATTGTTAAAAAACGTATTGCGAAGCAGGGCATCGGTTTTGGGGCACACATCACCAGTGCCGAGGAACAGATGGGCATTCTTAAACATGTGAAGTCAGAAGATCTTATAACCTATGGATTTGAATCTGAATTTGTCGGCCGTCTGCCGGTCAAAGCAATATTTGAAACATTAAACGAGGATGATCTATTTGAAATTCTGCAAAATCCAAGCAACCCCATCATTCTCGGCAAAAAACTCGATTTTGCAGCTTATGGTATTGACGTAAAGTTCGAGAATTCGGTGCTTCGCATTTTAGCCCAAAATGCATTTAGTGAAAATACCGGGGCAAGGGGGCTGGTAAGTGCTGCTGAAAAGGCATTGCTCCTCTTTGAAAAAAAATTGCCGTCCACGTCCGTAAAAAAATTCCCCGTAACGCTATCGGTTATTGATAACCCCGAAAAATCTCTTGAAGAACTGGTCGCATTGTCAAACGACGACACAGCCAGTGAAGTCTTTGAAAAACTGACGCTTGCGGAAAAAGAATCTATCAAGGATTATGTTAAATCAAACGAGAAATATCTGGCCCAAAAATACAGCCTGGCGATGACGCCGTCACGTGTTGATATCTTGGCTGATTTTTACACTAAAAACACAATGGATATCGGCAATATTATCAAAAAGATCAAAAACTACTGCGATGAAGTCAAGAAGATGGAATTGTCCTTTTTCAAAAGCCATGATATCAATATTGTTTTGGAAGAAGATGCCATCGATTTTATCATCGAGCAGATCGTACATTTCGATATAACAATTGATGATTTTTATAAACAACTCACAACACATTTTGAACACGGCCTTAAACTGACTCGAGAAAAAACCGGGAGAAATCGATTCTTTATAACAAGACAAGCCCTTTTGAATCCTGATGCTTTTGTCGGCAACCTCATTAAAGACGATTTGAGTACAACCTGACACGAAATACTTGATGCTTGATACGATACTTGATACCTGAAACCAGGCATTTTTCGTTCTGGTTTTTGGGTTTGTCAGGATAAGAGGGCACGGAATGATTATTTCCTACTCGACATCGAAGCGTCCCCTGCAGTAACGATGATGTCGGGAGACCTTTGAAAAACGACCCCTTTTGCCCGATCCCGGTGCCTGCCCCGTGCAATGCGAAGCCTATTTCACTGGGGTCAGGCTTAAATTTTAATCCTCGAAATACTCAGTGTATTCCTGTGGTTAAAATTTTCGCCTTCTTTGGCCTTGAACCCCGGTTAAATGTTAAATACGGATTTAACTGGACAGGCAAAATTGAACTTTTTTCATCGGAGATCAGGTATAATATGATCGGAATATCCAAACTATACTGTGGAACCGTCGAACCTTCGGACGCCCTTCGTTACGGGCGTCTGTCGTCAAAATTACCTTCGCACCTGCTTCAGTTTTCCAAAGATAAGCGCCCGGTGGTCGTCTGGAATATTACACAGCAGTGCAACCTAAAGTGTGTTCACTGTTATGCCCATGCCAAGAGTACTCCCCGGGATAATGAATTGTCCACCCAGGAGGGCAAGCACCTGATCGATGACCTCGCCCAATTCGGTGTGCCCGTTATCTTATTTTCCGGGGGTGAGCCTCTGATTCGTAAAGATCTGCCCGAGCTTGCATCCTATGCTGTGGAAAAAGGCATGCGCGCTGTAATATCTACCAACGGCACGTTGATATCAACAGATGTCGCCCGTACACTTAAAGAGATTGGCCTTTCCTATGTCGGTATCAGTCTGGACGGAATGGAAAAAATCAATGACCGTTTCAGGGGTGTCAAGGGGGCTTTCAATGCCGCGATGGAAGGGATTCAAAACTGTAAGGCTGCGGGAATAAAGGTCGGACTTCGCTTTACCATCAACAAATTCAATATCGATGAAATCCCCCAGCTATTCAGACTGCTTGAAGAGATGGATATCCCGAGGATCTGTTTTTATCATCTTGTCTATGCCGGCCGCGGATCCAAACTCGTAGAAGAAGACTTGTCCCACGAAGAAACAAGAAGAATTGTCGACCTTGTCATCGACGCGACTCAAAAGCTGCATGATAAAGGACTATCCAAAGAGGTGTTAACCGTTGATAATCACGCGGACGGCCCTTACATTTATTTGAGACTGCTCAAAGAAAACCCCGAGCGGGCCCAAGAAGTTCTTGAACTCCTCAAAATGAATCAGGGGAACAGCTCCGGAATAGGCATCGGGTGCATCAGCTGGGATGGTGAAGTCCACCCCGATCAATTCTGGCGTCATTACAGTTTCGGAAACGTCAAAGATCGACCTTTTTCCGAAATCTGGACCGATACGTCAGATCCGCTCCTGAAAAAGCTTAAAGAGAAAAAAACACACGCCAAAGGAAGATGCGCAACCTGTCGATGGCTGGACATTTGTGCCGGAAACTTCAGGGTGCGGTCTGAGGCGTTGACGGGCGATATCTGGGCTCCGGATCCGGCATGTTATTTGACCGATGAAGAGATCGCATAGGTCTTGTTAACATTTCACGTGAATATTCATTAACAAAAAGGAATTGCCATGTTATTTCCTGACTACAGACCGAGACGACTGCGACAAAATGAAGCCTTCCGACGGATGATCCGTGAAACCGCACTTTCGGTCGATGACCTGATTCTTCCTCTTTTTGTCATCGCCGGAAAGGGAATCAAACATCCCATAGCGTCGATGCCCGGACAATACCAGCTCTCCGTAGACAATCTGGTTAAAGTATCAAAAACGGCACATAAACTGGGCATCCCCGCAATAATGCTTTTTGGAATTCCTGATAAAAAGGACCCGCTGGCGACCCGTGCGTACACCAAAGACGGCATTGTTCAAAAAGCGATAAAAGCACTCAAAGACAAAGTCCCGGGGCTTGTTGTCATTGCCGACGTCTGCCTGTGCCAGTACACCGATCACGGCCACTGCGGCGTTGTTGACGGCAAAATAATAGACAACGATGCCACGCTCGACCTTCTTGCCAGAACGGGACTCTCTCACGCAAAGGCCGGCGCTGACATGGTAGCGCCTTCCGACATGATGGACGGCCGGGTCGCTGAAATTCGCAATACCCTGGATGAAAATGATTTCAGTCATATCCCCATCATGTCCTACGCGGCCAAGTATTGTTCTTCGTATTACGGGCCGTTCCGTGACGCAGCCGACTCTGCACCTAAATTCGGCGACCGCCGCACCTATCAGATGGACCCGGCAAATGCGCTTGAGGCCATAAGAGAAGCAACCCTGGATGTAGAAGAAGGGGCGGACATTATTATGGTAAAGCCCGCGCTTCCATATCTTGACATCATCTGCCGTATCCGAGAAGAGATCGACCTTCCGATCGCGGCCTATAATGTCAGCGGAGAGTATGCCATGATCAAGGCAGCGCACAAAATGGGCTGGCTGGACGGGAAAAAGGTCATGATGGAAACCCTCACCGGGATCAAACGGGCGGGTGCGGACATGATCCTGACCTACTTTGCCATTGAAGCTGCCACCGAGCTGACACGTTAATTGCGGATGACATGACGCATACAGACCATCATACATCAGATTCAAAGCCGCATCCCCACGGCGAAAAGAAAGGCGCTGCACTGCGCCTGGTTGCCTGGGAAACGACTCGCAACTGCAATCTTGACTGTATGCATTGCCGTGCATCAGCAACCCAAGGCCCGCACAGCGGAGAACTGGACACCCCGGCTGCCTTACGCCTTCTGGATCAAATTTCCCGGGTGGGTGAGCCCATCGTTATTCTGACAGGAGGAGAACCGCTTTTGCGCGATGATATCTTCGAAATCGCCAAATATGGTACGGCAAAGGGACTCAGGATGGTCATGGCGCCCAACGGGACGCTGATCACTCAAACGATTGCCCGACAGATGGCGGATTCAGGTATTCAGAGGATAAGCATCAGCATAGACGGTGCCACCCAAGAAGACCACGACAGATTCAGAGGGGTTGACGGCGCTTTTGAAGGCGCGCTCCGAGGAATCCGTCTGACAAAAGAAGCCGGCGTTGAATTTCAGATAAACACCACGATTACAAAAACAAACCTCGGCCAGATCCCAAAAATCCAGGAGCTTGCCGTAAACCTTGGCGCAGTTGCGCATCATATTTTTCTCTTGGTCCCCACCGGTCGCGGCAAATATATCGTCGACCAGGAAATATCGGCAGAAGAATATGAACGCACGTTGAACTGGTTTTATGACCAGCGGGAAAAAACCCCATTACAACTGAAAGCAACCTGCGCTCCCCATTACTACCGCATACTCAGACAGAGATCAAAAACAGAAGGAAAGTCTGTTTCATTCGAAACGCACGGTATGGATGCGGTGACGCGGGGGTGTCTGGGCGGTACCGGCTTCTGCTTTATTTCACACAGGGGCGTTGTGCAGCCGTGCGGGTTTTTGAATATAAATTGCGGTGATATTACAAAGACCCCTTTTGATGAAATCTGGAACCATTCAGACGT
>JBHPCZ010000032.1:0-32132 GCA_042573625.1 Thermodesulfobacteriota bacterium | reverse complement strand
AACGATCCTTAAACCACTCAAACAGCACACGCTTTAAAACCTGATCATCCATTTCTTACGGCCTTTGAATGACTAGCAATTCTAGCTTGCAAACTCAAATCAAAAACTTTTTATCACATAGAAGTTCATGTATACGATACGCATTGTTGAATCGCAAAAGCTGGTGATAGCTGCAACGAGGTGCAAATAGCAAGCACGTGATTTTCTGACATATTCAAAAGATATCGCAAAACCATAGCTGTTGGACTATCTGCAATAAAACTGCAATTGTCGGGAGTCTAAGATTTTTGTGATATCACATCTCAATAAAGGCAAATCCGTTTTACAGAATTTGCCTTTATTGATTTTTTGCAAATTTCTATATATATGTAATCCGAATGGGTGGGTTGAAAGTTGCGTTTTTGGATATCTATACTTTTCAACCACAGGATTATTTGTCCAAAGGGAGTATCAGAAAAATTTTCATGTATAGATAGGAGTTAAAGATGAGAAGGTTTGTATTTTCATGCTCGCTGTTTGTCTTTTTATTCATGGCGCACACGGTTCTGGCCGGTGGTGATATCCAAATAACTTGTGAGCCAGAGGTTCGCATCTGGTTAAATAATGATTTTAAAGGAACGACCACAAGTGATGATAACGGAATGTTTATAGAAGGGTTGCCTCCTGGGGACTATAATATCAAGGCAACAAAAACTGGTTTTGGACAGGCAGATAAGCTTGTTACTGTTTTAGATGGTCAGACAGTTGAAGTTGAGATTCAATTCACAGCCCCAGATGTAAAGATTGAAGATATGGTTCCAGAAAAAGATACCGCTTTTGTTCAAGAGGTGGGAACTTTTATTCTGAGAAGTGTTCCTTTGAAAGCAATTGCATATATTGATGATAAAGAGATAGGGGAAACTGATAAAAAGGTTAGAAATTTCCCTGTGGGCCACCATACTGTTAAATTCGTTTTCAAAGGAAAAACGTTAACTGACTCCTTTAAGCTTAATCCAAATGAAACTTTGAAATTGAAGGGGCATTTCAAAAAAGGAAGAATTATCACAGAATCAACCGGCCCTGCGGTTGCCGAGGAATCCGCTGCCCCTGCAGTTGCAGCGGAGCCAACCGGCCCTGCGGTTGTCGAGGAATCAGCTGCCCCTGCAGTTGCAGCGGAGCCAACCGGCCCTGTAGTTGTCGAGGAATCAGCTGCCCCTGCAGTTGTAGCGGAGCCAACCGGCCCTGCGGTTGTCGAGGAATCAGCTGCCCCTGCAGTTGTAGCGGAGCCAACCGGCCCTGTAGTTATCGAGAAATCCGCTGCTCCTGCGGTTATTGCTGAGCCAATCGGCTCTAAAGCCGGTGGTCAGTTCATTAAGTATAAAACCGGGGTGGTAAAGAACACACAGTCAGGTCTTGAATGGGTCGCCGGACCTGATAGAAATACAAAATGGGACGATGCCCAAAAATGGATTGAAAGCCTGAACGTTGATGGCGGTGGTTGGCGCATGCCGACAGGGGAAGAACTTAGGACGCTATACCAAAAAGATACAGGGACACGCAACTTGACGCCATTACTAGAAACCACTGGGTGGTACATATGGTCAGGAGAAACCAAGGGGGCGTCGTCAGCTTGGTTCTTTTATTTCGGTGGCGGCTACAAGAACTGGTGCAGCCAAGACGCTTCCTACGACGTTCGGGCATTTGCGGTGCGTTCCCGAAGATAGACAATTTGGCTATTTGAACATTTGATTATTCAGGGGGTACAGGGGGATTTATCTCCCCGCTGGCGACAAATTTTAAAATTCAAGGATACAGCTAAAAGCACTTTCCAATTTGCCTAGAGATAGATTGGTGATTCTGCCTTGTATCTTCTATTTTATACACTTAAAATGTGATGGTTTTGGTATAAGATCATCACCCCGTCACCTTTGATACCTGAAATAAAAATGCACATATCATGTCCGTAACCATCGTGTGATATTGTTTTTCCAATAGGGCCAATCTTTTATTCAAGATCTGCCTCAAGCCAGAAACCACCTTGGGATTAATTGCCAAGCCCTATACTTCTAAAAATTTCCTTCCACATGACAAAGGATGTCGGTTTTAACCCTTTCAGATCACATTGAGGAATCCAACCTACTGTAGTGTTTGGAATATAAAAACAATTCTGTCCCTTATAAGGTCCATCTTTGACTATCCACCCATCTTGTACGGCAATTTTCTTGCCTGCAAGTTTTTTTGCATCTGTATTGTAATTCATCTTTTTTGACGGCTGAAATATTGCTTCATAAAACATGGGAAAATTCCCTTACTATAAAATAAGGGCAATCCCTCATATTTTGGGGAATGCCCTTATTCTGATTAAAAGTGCGAGCTAAACCGCAGTGACATTTACTGCGGCAGGACCTTTTTGCCCCTGTTCAATGTCGAAGGTAACGCTGTCGCCTTCATAAAGAGTCTTGAAGCCTGTTGCATTGATTCCTGAATGATGAACAAATACATCCGGACCATCTTCCTGCTCAATGAAGCCATAGCCTTTGCTACTGTTAAACCATTTTACGATTCCATTAGTCATAGTGACACCCTCCTTTCAAAAAATTCTCATAGTTCCAAACTTCAGGTTGCCGCTTTGACAAATGAATCTTTCCTTCAGAACGAAACCGGCCCGCCAATTAAGAACGGGCCTTTATTGATTGTTTGAATAATAAGATGTTGTTGAACAAAGTCAAGTTGATTATAAGATTATTTTTTACTGAGGATTTTGGACAAGTACATCAAACTTTTGTGCCTCAAGTAGCTGCCATTATTTTAAATATATCAGGAACCTAAAACATTTGAAATATCGTTTTTCAATAAGAGCAAATCCATTCCACAGGGTTTGCCTTTTTGATTTTTTGTGGACTTTGGGATATGTGTAACTGAGACAAATTAATGTTGGGTTGGGCTTATGGCAAGAAATTACCAAAGTGGACAGGGAATGATTTTTGAGATATCATTAACGTATCTTTTTTTGAGTAAAAGGGGATACTTGCAAGGCATCTTTAATCAAGCACATCCCGGATAGTCTCAGTAATCTCCCGTTTCAAGACCAGTTTTGAGATAAAAGCCCTAATGCATATATCCATTCCTTCTTTCATCTATACTTACACCAAATCCAGCGCATAGGATACTGGCAATCGGCAGCTGCCTTCCCTAACTTACTACAATATCAAAAGATTTAAGGTTAAGTCGACGCGATGACCGATGGTTTGGTATAATTAAAGAAAAAAAGAGCGAAGACTTTTCAATTTTCGTTCGTATTAGTACATATAAGCATGCTTAGGACCCTTGGAAACAATCATGAGAAAAAGAATGACCATATCGGCACTGATTTGTTATGCTGGACGTGTGGTCCGCGGCTAACGCATTTTACGGAGACCGGCTGCGTGACGGATTCTCACGGCAGGAATTGTCGGCTCAGGTGCCGGCGGGAAAAGAGATGCTTTTTCATCAGACCATGGCGGAAGGCCAGATATCAGTGAATATGGACGTAAAGCGCTTGCATATGGATGACGAATCCCTGATCTGCCAGATACAGGAGGGGAGTCATGAAGCCTTTGCTGCAATTGTAGATCGTCACTCAAATCGATTCTATCGTATTGCCTATCGCCTTGTTTCCAGAAAGGACGACGCAGAGGACATTGTGCAGGAAGCGTTTCTAAAACTATGGGACAGGCCGAATCTTTGGGATCCCGGTAAACGAGCCAAATTCACCACCTGGTTTTATCGGGTAGTCATAAACCTGTGCTTTGATCACCGCAAGAAGAAAAAGTTGATAAACTTACCCGAAAACATAGAGTTCGCAGACGAAAATCCCGGGCCGGACATCTTATTCGATGTGCATCAAAAACAGGCTGTATTGGAGCGATTTATACAAGAATTGCCAGAAAGACAGCAGCTGGCGGTTAACCTATGCTTTTATGAAGGATTAAGTAATAATGAGGCGGCCCAAATCATTGGCGTGAAGGTGAAGGCTTTGCAATCTCTCGTTATGCGCGCCAAAACGACATTGAAGGACAAAGTCAAACGATATCTTGGCGGAGGTTCACGATGACAATGGACTTTGAACAGTTCAAGGAAAAACTGATTCTGTACGGCGCTGATGTTCGGTGTTGGCCAAAAGACATAAGATCTTCAGGGCTGAAGGCTCTGGATAGTTCTCCTGAACTTCACAAATTAGTGGAAGACGAGGAACGTTTTGAAGGGGTTCTCAGAACTAGGAAATATGAAGAACCGAGCAGCGGCCTGGCAGGACGAATTGTCGCAGCCGCTTTGCCCGGGAAGAAAAAAGCACAACGCAATCTTGGCGTGTTCTTCTCGGAGGTACTTCGGGAATTCAGTTTGTCCAGGCGTGCACTTGCGGCGGTTGCTGTTTCGCTTGTTTTTGCTTTGATCATCGGATTTACAATAGGTTTTTCAAATCCTTCAGGGTACGCTTCCGCAGAACAATATGAAACCAACCTGGAAAATTTTCTAAATTATGAAGGAGATGTACTATGAGTAAAAAGATGAAAATATTGATTTTCAGTTCACTTCTCCTCAATGTTTTGCTTGTTGGTGTAGTCATTGGCGATGTGTCGCACCGCTTCCATATAGAACACTTTGTTCAAAAGTCCGTGAAAGAATTTGCGTCAAAATTGCCCGGGGACAAGGCAGCGCTGTTTCTTGAAACAGTGGAAAGGGTCCATCTGAACAATCGGGATGCATACGACCAGATCCGAGAAGCGAGAGAAGAAGCGATGAGTCTTTTATCCGCACCTGAATTTGATGAACCCGGCTACCGGCTTCAAGTTGAAAAATTACACGAACTGCGTAGTCTCATGAAGCGGCGTTTGGCAGATGCAACCACTGAATTGGCGAGGCAATTCAGTCAGGAAGAGAGAAAGGCTTTGGCCCAACATCTGAGGAATTTTCCACGACACACACGGGGCAGCCGTCTGCCGTCCGATGAAAAATTACCTCGTCATGAAAATCCCTGAGCGGAACTGTAAAATCATTCCGATATTTTTGGAGACAGGCGCAGCCAATGAAAAAGTGCCTGAGCCGACGGAAAAATATTTGGGAAACAGTCACTTGAAATGTGAACAAGTCATGAACTTACTTCTTAAAATAGCCTCTGTCCGATTTGGGGTACTTTTACCTGCGGCGCTGATGCTGTTCATTTTTGCCGGGTGCGCGGCTGTTGGACCCGATTATGTGCCACCCGACACACCCATGCCCGAAGCGTGGCATACCCCGGCGAAAAGCGGCCTGGTCGGGGACCATCTAAACAAAGGAGCATTGGCCGATTGGTGGTCGATTCTCGATGATCCTGTACTAACGAACCTAGTTGAATCTGCGGTTGCAGGAAATCTTGATCTTAAAGAGGCGCGCGCACGTGTTCGTGAGGCCCGTGCCCGCCGCGGCATCAGCCAGGCCGGCCGTTTCCCGACCATCGATGCCAGCGGCTCTGCGAGGACGAGCCGCGGCAGCGAAGAAACCGGAAGCGGTAGAGAGAGAGAACTCTTCGCCGCAGGCTTCGATGCGACATGGGAGCTGGACGTGTTTGGCGGGAAAAAACGTGCCGTTGAAGCGGCTGGAGCCGAGTTACAGGCGAGTGAAGAAGATTTGCGGGATGTGCTTGTCAGCCTGCTTGCTGAAGTTGCCCTGAATTATGTCGAGTTGCGTTCATTTCAGACCCGACTGTCGGTTGCAGAAGCCAATCTGGATGCACAGAAAGAAACATACAATATCACCCGATGGCGCCGTCAAGCCGGCCTGACGACACAGCTGGACGTAGAACAGGCCAGGTACAGTCTCGAGCAGACGCGGGCCCAGATACCGGGTTTACAGACCAGCCTTGAGCAAGCCAAGAACCGCCTGGCCGTACTGACCGGACAGCCTCCGGGTTCATTGAGGGATGTATTAGCGGAACGCAAAGCCATTCCAATCACCCCTCTCGAAGTGGCTGTTGGCGTACCTGCCGATATCTTGCGGCGCCGGCCGGATGTCCGAAGAGCGGAGCGCCAGCTGGCCGCACAGACGGCGCAGATCGGTGTTGCCACGGCTGATCTGTATCCCAGATTTTCGCTCCTCGGTTCCATCGGTCTTGAAGCCCTGTCGCTGGACAACCTGTTTTTATTCGGCAGCCGAACACATGGTATCGGCCCCACGGTTGCCTGGCCGCTTTTCGACGCCGGCGCCATCCGGAGCAACATTGAAGTACAATCCGCCTTGCAGCAGCAGACCCTGATCCGATACGAGGCCGCTGTTCTCGGAGCACTGGAGGATGTCGAAAACGCGTTGGTTGCCTACGCTAAGGAACAACGTCGCAGACAATCGCTGACCGAAGCGACCGAGGCTGCCCGGCGTGCTGTTGAGCTTTCCCAAAAACAGTATTCGTCCGGACTCATCGAGTTTGGCAATGTCCTGATTGCCCAGCGGTCGTTGTTATCACTTCAAGATCAGTTAGCAGTCAGCGAGGGCGGAGTGATGTCGAATTTGATAGCTTTGTACAAATCCCTGGGAGGTGGGTGGAAATCCCTGATACCTGATAACACCAATTAAGTTCTGAAATGGAAGGAAGCAATGAAATCGAAGACAAACCCGGAATTCGATATCGGTCAAATCCTTGATGTTGATCAGTCCTCAAACCGCAAAAAACACCTGAAACGGTGGCTCATCGTAGCCCTTTTGACAATCGCGGGCGTTACAAGTGCTGTTGTTTGGAAGGGGACAAAAAAATCAAACTCCATGCAGTACCAGACCCAGAAAGTTGAGCAGGGAGACCTAATCGTGACCGTAACAGCGACAGGTGTCCTGGAACCGACAAACCAAGTGGATGTGGGCAGCGAGTTGTCCGGTATCATCAAGACCGTCGAAGTGGATTACAATGATCGGGTGAAGGTCGGCCAGATTCTGGCGAGGCTGGACACCGACAAGCCGAAAGCCAAGGTTCTGCAATCAAAAGCTGCCTTAGAATCGTCCCGGGCAAAGGTTTTGGAGGCACAGGCCACTGTCAAAGAGTCGGGAGATCAACTGGCGCGCTTAAAGCAGGTGTGGGAATTGAGCAATAACATGGTGCCGTCGCAGCAGGACCTGGATGCGGCTCAGGCGCTGCTGCATCGGGCAAAGGCCACCGAAGCCACCTTTAGGGCGCAGGTGTCCCAGGCCCAAGCCACTCTCGAAGCCGACGAGACGGATTTGGCAAAAACGGTCATCCATTCCCCCATTAACGGCATTGTCCTTACGCGAAACGTGGAACCCGGCCAGACCGTGGCCGCCTCGTTTCAAGCCCCGGTATTGTTCACCTTGGCCGAGGATCTGACACAGATGGAACTCCATGTGGACGTGGACGAGGCCGATGTGGGTCAGGTAACAAAGGGACAAGAGGCCTCTTTCACCGTCGATGCCCACCCGGGTCGGACGTTCCCGGCGCGGATCACCCAGGTACGGTACGGTTCTCAGACCGTGAACGGGGTTGTCACATACAAAACGGTCCTGAACGTGGACAACTCGGATCTGTCCTTACGGCCGGGGATGACGGCAACGTCGGACATCACCGTCAACAAAGTGGAAAACGCGATCCTGGTGCCCAATGCGGCGTTGCGTTTTATCCCACCAATTAAAGAAAAAGAGGCCCCATCCAGCGGCAGCTTAATTAATAAACTCCTGCCACGTCGGCACAGATCGCCGTCAAAACAGCGTAAAGACTCGACCGCCAACAACAAACTGCAGCACGTCTGGACGCTGCGCGATGGAAAACTTCTCGCCATTGCAGTCGGCATAGGCACCACTGATGGAAGAATGACCGAGGTGACGAGCGGCGACATTGAGCCGGAGATGCCACTCGTGGTCGATACGGTGAGATCTGAACGATGAAGACAACCTTTTCCACGCAAATCAGCGAACATTCCCTTATAGAGCTCCAAGGCGTAACCAAGGTATACGGCACGGGTTCCGCGGCCATGAAAGCCCTGCGGGGAATAGACTTGCACATCGGCCAGGGTGAGTTCGTGGCCGTGATGGGGCCAAGCGGGTCGGGAAAGTCTACCTGCATGAATATTCTGGGCTGTTTAGATACTCCCAGCGGTGGGGCCCACCTTTTTGAAGGTGTCGATGTGGGAAAGCTATCCCGCGACCAGCGCGCGCTGTTACGCCGGCATTATCTGGGATTTGTGTTTCAGGGCTTTAATCTCCTCAATCGCACCTCGGCTCTGGAGAACGTGGAACTGCCCTTAGTCTATCGCGGCGTCCCTGCCGATGAGCGGCGGGAAAGCGCCTTGCGAGCCCTTGAAGCGGTCGGGCTCAAAGGGTGGGAAACACACACACCTGGCGAACTCTCAGGTGGACAGCAGCAACGGGTCGCCATCGCTCGGTCCATCGTTACTGACCCCAAGGTGCTGCTGGCCGACGAACCCACCGGCAACCTGGATTCTGCCCGCAGTCGGGAAATTATGGAGATGCTTGCCGCATTCAATCGTGAATACGGCATCACGATCGTCCTGGTGACCCATGATGCCGATATGGCGGCCTATGCAAAACGAACCATTCGCTTCCTTGACGGGATCATCGATACCGACGAGGAAAACGGGAAGATGCTATAATGTTAAGGGAAACGATTTTACTAGCCTTGCGGGAAATCCGGCGCAACCTCATGCGTTCATCGCTGACCATTCTGGGTATCGTTATCGGCGTCGCTGCCGTGATCACCATGGTGACCCTCGGCAGAGGGGCGACGGCGCAGGTGACCTCCGATATCGCGAAACTGGGCACCAATCTTTTGCAAATTAGACCCGGGCAGCATCGCCACGGCCCCGGCGGCACCCAGTCAACCAGTAAAATGTTTAAGGCGGACGATGCAGACGCCATTGCCCGAGAAATCTCCGGACTTGCTGCGGTGGCACCCATGGCCTCCCAAGCCACACAAGCAATCTACGGAAACGAAAACTGGGCGACTTCGGTTATCGGCAGCACTCGTGCCTATTTGCAGGCCTGCAACTGGCAGATTGAGAGCGGGCGCCAATTCACAGACAGTGAACTTTGGGGAGGAAAAGGCGTGTGCATCCTGGGTACAACCGTGCGAAAAGAGCTCTTTGGCGGCCAGAACCCTTTGGGCAACACGATTCGCCTTCAAAAGCTTTCATGCCAGGTGATCGGCGTCCTCAAATCCAAGGGGCAGTCCAGCTTTGGAACAGATCAGGATGACTTCGTGCTTATCCCATTGCGCACGATCCAGCGGCGCATCGTTGGAAATACAGATGTGAGCAGAATTTATGTTTCAGCAGAAGATGGCGTTTCCACCAGCAAAGTCGAACAGGATATCGAAAGGCTGATGCGTGAGCGTCGCCGCATTGCCATTGGCAAAGAGGACGATTTTTATGTCAGAGATATGCAAGAACTTGTCAGCACGATGACCGGAACGACCCGGGTACTTACCGGACTGCTGGGTGCAGTGGCGGCGGTAAGCCTCTTGGTCGGGGGAATCGGAATCATGAATATCATGCTGGTATCGGTTACGGAAAGAACACGGGAGATCGGCATCCGGCTTGCCATCGGCGCCCTGGAGCGGGATGTGTTGATGCAGTTTCTGGTCGAAGCCGTAGTGCTGTCTTCCTTTGGGGGATTGATTGGCATCATCCTCGGGGTAGTGGCCGCCGCGATAGGCGCGCGCATCCTCGCTGTTCCCTTTGTTTTTGATCCGGGGATTGTCGCTATCGCCTTCCTGTTTTCTGCAGCTGTGGGCGTCATCTTCGGCTACTTTCCGGCCAGACAGGCGGGTCAGCTGGATCCGATTGAAGCGTTACGCCACGAATAGCCTTACCATTCTTTGGCTTGCAAAGGCCCGGTCTATAATTTGAGATCAACTTCATTTAGGGTTAGAAGGGGTGACGGTAATTGTCAAGGAATTAGAGCAACCTCCGGGCCCGCAACAACTAAAGGGGGGTGTATAAACGGAATGGTAAGATGGATCTTTGTTGGGCTGGCTCTTGTAGTGACGACAAGCGGAGCATTATATGTCGTTCGGGTTGACCAGGATGAATATGAAGAAAAAAGAGGGTAAATGACGAAAGACATGTCTTACAGATTAGGTCGATATGAGATTATCGAAAAGGAAAATGGCGAAATCTGGTGGGAAAGTCACGCTGGTTTCGGTCGCCTTAGGGCTGGAAAATGCTTTATTATAGAGGATATTTTATTCATAGGCCCTTACAAAAAAGAGAAACCGGGTTTTTTAAAAGGTGAATTCATCGAGCATCTTAATAAATTTCCGAAATGGGAAAAAACCAAGTATCACTGCTCAAGCTATACCATTTATAACTGCAAAACCGGCAGACGGTCTCGTAATTTTGGAGCAGATGAAGACTTTCGAAATGAAGCTCCCCCCAGCAAGCTGAAGGGTATTCCTGCGAAGGCGAATAAAATCAAAAGGATAAATAATTCGGACAGTAAAGAAAAATTTTGCGAAGAAACTATACCTAAACCGGTAAATCTTGCAAAAGTCATTGCTAAAGTCAAAGGAAAGGGTGGTGCAATTTGGAGACGAATCAAAGATCGGTTTCCTTAGGTTTTTATTATGCCACAGTGCTTAAAGACCTGTAACTCGAACAATGAAACGCTTGGTGGGTGATTAGAACCTCCAAAGAAAAATGGTGTTAGTGGTGAACTCAAAAAATTACGGAAAGGTATTCTTTGTTTCAGTCCTCTTGATATGGTCGATACTTAAGATTTTCAATGGCTTGGCGATAGCGGATGATCACAAAACAACCCAAAAACATTACATACGATATGAGAATAGCAGAGAACATCGTGATTATGACGATCATAGCGGGCGCCGGGTAAAAAAAGATGACGAAGGGAATGAAACTACAGGTCAAACCGCTGCATGGCTTCTGGCGGCTGCCAACTTGACCGTTGTCTTCAGCATCCTGATGAAAGGTGCAAGCGGCATTCTTCCTTTAGAGCCACAAACAAAAAGTTCATTCAAGAGCTTTAACCAGCTCCAGAAAAAACATTTGTTGAGATTTCATTATGTTTTAAATCCGGTCGCTTTATGTATAGCTTTATTACATTTTCTGTTGTCTTCTTGTCGTTCTTCTCCCCTTCCTGAATGGGGTTTAATATTGGTGACAGTTATGGTTTTTCTCGGTTTAATTTTAAAATTTAAATTATCTCCCAAGGGGATGCGAAAAACAGTTTATCGCTTACATACGACATCAGCAACTTTTTTAATAATGATTCTTCTGTTAGTGGCCGGCCACTTGATTGTTGACTGAGGAAGCCTTCGGTGAAAAGTGTAATTATCACATTCATAATCGCCTTTCTTGTCTTTGAGTTTATTGAGCATTTGGTGCTTCCTTTAATTTGGTTTATTAAAGACCAGAATAAAAGATCTAATTACGGCGTGATGGGTATGATTGGAAAAGTTGTTGAAATTAAGCGATGGGATAAAACTGACGGCCAAGTTTTGATTAACGGCGAGCTATGGAGAGCTGTTTGCGAGGTTCCATTACCAACTGGTGGTAGAGCGGTAGTCCAGGGTATTGAAGGGCTTACACTGAAGCTAAAACCTTACGAAGACTGATTATGGAAATTGTATGAATATAGTCAAAAAGAGGCTTGTTTTGCTTTCGGCCTTCAGATTACAGATACCTGCAGAGACTGTCGAAAAACCCTAAATCTGTGATTTTGATGTTCGTAACCAGTTGATTGCATTGTATGTAAAATTGCTAAAATTGCCATTTTTGGACTTTTTCGACAGTCTCGCAATGAGGTGCAAATATCAAGCGCCTGATTTTCTGACATAATCGAAACGTATCAAATGGGAAAGGGTTATAATGATATATTCATTTAATGCATTTAATTTGATCGGAGGGCCATCCGTACAACATTCTCAATTTTCCTTAATGTTTCAAAATTACAGGCTTGGTGATACCCAAAACGTGTCGTCAAAAATTCTGTCAATCTATAAAAATGTAAATCAAATGCCACCAATAAACATTAAAATGGATATGGATCTGATATAGGCTTGACATGTAATCGTCCCTTCTTTAAGCTTCTTTTTAAAAATATACGCTTATCCATAGATTATCATTATAAAATGAAACCTATTACCGAACTTTTCAATCAGAAAGGGTTCTTGAAGAACCTGTTTGAATCGATCCCTTGCGGTGTCCTAATAGTTGATCGTGATAGACGAGTTCAGGTGATAAACAGCGTACTGGAACAAACTTTTGGGATTTCGGAGGCAGAGGTAATCGATAAGCGCGGGGGGGAAGCTCTTGGGTGTATTCATGCATTCAAGAGTCCAAAAGGGTGTGGTTTCGCGGATGAGTGCCAGAGCTGCCATGTTCGCAACACGGCCCTGGAAGCGATTGCCGGCCAAAAGATACACCGAAAAAAGGCAAGGGTTCAACTGCTGATTAATGGGGAGACCCGCGATCTGTTATTGCTGGCCAGTGCCGCTCCCCTGGAGCATGGGGGTGAAAAGCTTGCAATTGTCATGCTTGAAGACATAACCGAGTTAAATACCCTCCGCCGGCGCCTGAAGACGGAGCAGAGCTTTGCCGGGATTATAGGGCGCGATAACAGTATGCAGGAGCTGTTCGAAACAATAAGGAATGTGGCCGAAGTCGATGTCCCCGTTCTCGTCCAGGGGGAAAGCGGCACGGGAAAGGAATTGGTTGCCGCGGCAATTCACAATGAAGGCCATAGAGCAAACAAACCTTTTGTGCCGGTCAACTGCGGTGCGCTGCCAGAGGGCCTGCTGGAAAGTGAACTCTTCGGACATGTGAAAGGTTCCTTTACCGGAGCGCTACGAGACAAGAAAGGCCGGTTTGAACTGGCTCACGGCGGCACTCTATTTTTGGACGAAGTGTCTGACCTGCCCAGAGTTTTGCAGCCAAAATTGTTGCGTGTGCTTCAGGACGGGACTTTCGAACGGGTGGGTGACGAAAAAACCATCTCCGTGGACGTACGTATCATAAGTGCCGCCAATCGTGATTTGAAAAAAGAAGTCAAAAGGGGTAATTTCCGCGATGATCTATACTACCGCATCAGTGTTGTCCCTATTCACATGCCGCCGCTCAGAGAACGCAGGAACGACATTCCACTGCTTGTTGACCACTTTTTGCACGAGGCAGCGCAAAGGTATAACCGCCAACTGCCCACGATTTCCAAAGAAGCAATGTCGGTAATGATGGCCTATCGGTGGCCGGGCAATGTTCGGGAGCTGCAAAATGCGATTCAATTTGCCATTGTAAAATGCAGGGGCAGTGAAATTTTATCCCAGGATCTCCCCTTAGAACTCAAAGATCTGGCCGGCCTGTCTCCTTCTCGCGGACCTTCAAAGAAGCTGGATATTGATAGAGTACTGTCGGCGCTGAAACAAACCGGCGGCAACAAAGCTAAAGCGGCTAGGCTACTAGGTATAGGAAGGGCAACGTTATACCGGTTCCTGGCTGATTATCCTGAAGCGATGAAGGATAATAATTGAGGGGCCCGGTTTGTTTTATTGCATGACACCAAAGCGGGTAAATCCGGCTAACATATATAAAAAGGCTTCAATTTCCAATATCGAACAGGGAACAGCGGAATGATGAAGTTTTACTCTGAAACTCGACATACCTTAAAATAAAAAAGGGCTCGACAACCGTGAGCCCTTTTCTTTATTCTGTTTTTTAGTTTTTTATGCTTCCAGTGCCTGGCGGTCTGCCATATCCATGAGCACTCTTTCTCTGGCCTTGTCAATGCCGAGTTCCTTGCGCTTCTTGTCGATATGGGCGATCATCTTCTGGGCGTGCTTGATCGGATCCGCTTCACAGTCCCACATACCGCCGTAGATGTTTTCCAGTTCTCTGTAGAGATAATCCTTGAACACCGGCGCGCCGTCCAGCGGCATATGATACCCGAAGACCGTGTACACGCCGGAAGAGACAAAGTACTGCCCGATGGCAATGGCTTTTTCACTCATCCATTCCGGCGCACTGCCGGCTACCGGAAGGTCACGAATATCGCTTCCTAAACCGCCAGCCCTAACGACCTCTGTTGCCGCCAGCAGGATACGACTGTTGTCCACACAGGAGCCCAGATGGAGCACCGGCGGGATGCCGACAACTTCGCAAACTTCGGCCAGACCCGGACCACAGAAGACCTGGGCCGTTTCCGGCTGGAGCAGACCGTGCATGGCCAGTGTGATACCGCTGCATCCGGTGGTGAGGACCAACACATCGTTCTTGATCAGTTCCTTGACAATTTCAACATGTTCCTCATTGTGTTTGACCCG
Organism: Thermodesulfobacteriota bacterium; assembly: GCA_042573625.1. Lineage (GTDB taxonomy): Bacteria > Desulfobacterota > Desulfobacteria > Desulfobacterales > UBA11574 > JBHPCZ01. The sequence continues at coordinate 17,851 of JBHPCZ010000032.1, read as the reverse complement.
TGCATTGTTGCAGCCCACCACACCGGCAACCCCCCGGATACGTCCGTTGATGATGTTGTCATTGAGGGTGTAGTAAGATCCGCGGAAGGTTCCGCCCAGATGATATTCAATGGACTCCACACCGAAACCGGCGATCTGCGTGGCTTTATATGGCGGGATCACAATCTCAGCACTCCGATTCTGGAAGTTGTCAATGGCCAATGTTACGATCTTTTTAGCATCTTCCATGGCATGATGTTCGTCAAACTCAATGTGTATCACATTGTCTTGCTCCATCCGGGCGATGGGGTGGGTGGTGATCAGCTTGGTGTGAAAACAAGCTGCCACGTTGGCAAGGTTTTGGAATACGCACTGCACATCCACCACCATGGCGTCACAGGCGCCGGTGATAATGGCCAGTTCCTGCTGGAGAAAATTTCCTGCCGGGGGTACGCCGTGGCGCTGAAGAATCTCGTTGCCGGTACAGCAAATACCGCCCAGCTGAATTCCCTTGGCACCCTTGGTTTTGGCGTATTCGATCATCTCCTTGGACTGGGAGGCCGCCACGATCATCTCGGACAGCACCGGCTCATGACCGTGAACAATGATGTTGACGTGATCTTCCTTCATGATGCCCAGGTTGGCCTCGGACTGAAGGGGAGAGGGTGAGCCGAACATAACATCCTGGAGATCGGTAGCGATCATCGCGCCGCCCCAGCCGTCGGCAAGGGACGCCCGGGTGCACTGCTTGACAATGTTCTTGTAGTCCTGATCGACTCCCATATGGGTGCGGTGCATGATCTCCACCACCTCGCGGTCGATGTTTCGGGGCAGGACGCCCAGTTTTTTCCAGCGTTCGTACAGCGGCGCCGGCGCCCGTTTCAGATAATAGAGCTCTCCTTCGGGCTTGCCCCATTCGGCGACTGCTTTTTCAGCCACCTCGAGAGCGATTTCGTCAAAATCCCGGTCCACCTGCTCGCCGTCCACTTCCACGGTTGTTGCAACATCAAAGTGGGGTGCGATTTGCAGCAGTTTAGCCGGATCTTTGATGGTATAGTCGTCGGTCTCTTTTCTGGCCACCGACAAAAAGACCTCGGCCACCGAGCGGCCGTGATCCGAATGTGCCGCAGAACCGGCGGCCACCATCCGGGCGAAGTTTCGGGCCGCAATGGTATTGGGTGTGGCGCCGCACAGGCCCTTTCGGGTGTCCTCGCCTTCGATCCCCGCTTTTGGCATGGGGAGGCGGCACGGTCCCATGGCGCAGTTTTTACAGCAGGTGCCCTGGTTACCAATGTTACAGGGCTTCATGGCGACAGCCCGATCAAAAACAGTATCAATGCCGAGCTTCTGGGCCCGCACGATCATTTCCTGGGTGGCGGGATCAATAGAAGCTGCTATTGGATCAGCAACCTTTTTTGGCTTGGCGGCATTTATTTTTGTTTCTTCTGACATAGAGATTCCCTCCTTTTTAGAGATGGTTTGTAACTTAATGGAAAGATTGATAAACAACAAATCATGATTAACTTAAACAAATAATAACAATGCCTTTCTTTACGTCGACATTAAAGGTGCCGGCAGGCGTAAAGAGGCATTCAGTCAGTACATTGATGGGGATATGTACACTTGTTCAGCAACATTGACATTATAATATTAATGATAATGATTACTAATAAAATTAGCATATCAAACTCAAATGTCAAGGATGAAAACAAAAATAAAGGAGAAAAAAATGGATTTTAAAGATGTCATAAACAGCAGACGCGCTGTTAATTTTTTTGATCCGGACAAGGTAGTTCCGGATGAAATACTGAAATCAATCATCGAAACATCAGCAAAAGTGCCGTCGAGCTTCAATCTTCAACCCTGGAGCCTCATCGTACTCAGAGACCCGGAGGAAAAGATGAAACTGAGAAAGCTGGCCTGGGATCAGCCAAAGGTTACCGAAGCACCGGTTATCCTTGTTGTACTGGCGGACCGGGACGGATGGAAGGAAGGCCATGATTTTGTTGAAAAAAATTTCCAGGAGATGATCCAGGCGGGCGCCATGTCCGAAGACCAGCGGCAGTGGTTTGCTGAGGCACGTGAATCCCTTTACGGATTAAGCGGTGACATGCAGCAGGCGTTTGCCTGTAAAAACGCGGGTTTTTTTGCCATGACGCTGATGCTGGCGGCAAAAGATCTGGGCCTGGATACTCACCCCATGGACGGATTTGACCATGACGCGGTAAAAAAGGCATTCAACATTCCGGATAATTTCTGGATTCCGCTGCTGCTGGCGGTGGGACACTTCAAGACAGATGTGGAACTGCTCCCGCCCAAATGGCGAAAAACTTTTGATGAGATCGTTGTAAAATTTCATTGATTGTGCTTGGATGGTTTCATTGATAACAAACTACATTGAAAGGGAATACTTATGTCCGAACAACCGGTTAAGATTTTTTCGTTGAGCACGTGCAGCCATTGCAAAACCACTAAAAAATTTTTAAGTGACTGCACCATCAAGTATGATTTTGTCGATGTTGATCTTTTGGAAGGAGACGAACGAAAGGCGATACTGGAAGATGTCAAAAAGTTTAACCCGAAATGCTCTTTTCCTACAATCATTATCGGTGAGACCGTCATCGTGGGATTCAAGGAAAAAGAGATCAAGGAGGCCCTTGGGTTATAATGGATGTTGATAAGCTTTATGAAATGTTGAAAAAAGCTCAGGAAGTAAAAGGGTACTATTTTAATAAGGAAAAAGAGCAGGTTTTTGAGCTGCTCGAGGCCCTGATTGCCAACAAGGCGCGCTACGGTTACATGGTCTGCCCATGCAGACTGGCCTCCGGAGACAAAGAGAAGGACAGGGATATCATTTGCCCCTGCGTGTATCGTGAACCGGATGTTGAAGAATACGGTAGTTGCTACTGCAGCCTCTACGTTTCAAATGAATGGAACGAAGAAAAAATCCCGCATGAGTATGTCCCCGAACGGCGCCCCCCGGAAAAGATGTTTTAGAATTTGTCATAGGCAATCATCTCAGGGTCCACCCCGAGATTGTCCAGCATGTCTTCGATGGCATCGATCATCAACGGCGGACCGCAGAGATAATATTCAATTTCTGAAGGATCTTCGTGTTTGCTGAGATATTGATCATACAGAACCTGGTGGATATACCCGGTCAGCCCTTCCCATTCGTCCTCGGGCTTGGACTGGGACAGGGCGGCAAAAAAAGAAAAATTTTCAAAATCCCTTTCTAACTCTCTGAAATCGTCTTCAAAAAATAGCTCCAATTTCGATCTGGCACCATACCAGAACGAAATTTTTCGGTCTGTCTTCAATGAGCGGAGTAGATGAAAAACGTGACTTCGTAACGGGGCCATTCCTGCGCCGCCGCCGACATAACACATTTCCCTGTCGGATTCCTTTGCTAAAAAATGTCCGTAAGGTCCGCTGATGGTGATGCGATCTCCCGGTTTCAGATTGAAGATATATGAAGAACCGGCACCGGGCGGTGCTTCAGGATGACCGGGCGGGGGTGTAGCGATTCGGATGGTAAACCGCAAGATACGCTTTTCAGCGGGTGGATTCGACAGGGAGTAGGCCCTGAAAATCGGCTCTTCGATTTCAGAGTGAAGCCCCCAGAGATTGAACGCATCCCAGTCCGGCCTGAACCGCTCGGCAACCCTCACCCTGAATTCAGAAAACGAAAGCTCGTATTCGGGAATGTCGATCTGGATGAATGCACCGGCCTGAAACTCGAGATTTTCACCGGGATCGAGTTCCAGTACCAGTTCCTTGATAAAGGTCGCGACGTTTTCGTTTGAAACCACAGTGGCATGGTATTTTTTTGCATTAAAAATTTCATCCGGAAGACGGATTTTAAGATCTTCCTTGACTTTAACCTGGCAGGATAGACGGACGTTTTCCTTTTTCTCCCTTCGGGTAAGATGGGCGAGTTCGGTGGGTAGAATCCCCCTTGCGCCTTCTTTCACCACGCACTTACATGTTCCGCAGGACCCGCCGCCGCCGCAGGCCGATGGAAGGAAAATATTTTGTTCGGTCAGTGCGGACAAAAGGGTAGTGCCGCCGGGGACTTTCAGGCTCCCCTCTTCATCGTCATTGATGACGATGATGCAGTCATCCTTTTTCACTACCTTGGCTTCAACCAGGAGAAGAAGAGCGACAAGGATGAAAATGATGGATGAAAAAACAGTGAGACTGACGATGTAGATCATAATGTGATTCCTGAAAAAAGCATGAACGCCATGGCCATAAGACCGGCAATGATCATGCTGATTCCGAAGCCTTCAAGTCCCTCCGGGACATTCGCATATCTGAGTTTTCTTCGGATTCCCGCCATGGTAACAATGGCAAGCATCCAGCCAATCCCTGAACCTGTGCCGAATACAACCGATTCGACAAACGTATATTCGCGTTCAACCATAAACAGGGAAGCGCCCAGAATCGCACAGTTTACGGCAATCAGGGGAAGGAAAACACCCAGGGCTGTGTACAAAACCGGCGAATATCTGTCGATAATCATCTCCAGAGCCTGAACCATGGCGGCGATAACGGCAATGAAAACAATAAATTTCAGGAAGCTGAGATCAATTCCCGGGAAGCCGGCCCAGCCAAGAGCCCCCGGGGCCAGCAGGTAGTGATATACCAGCCAGTTGCTCGGTGTTGTAATCGCAAGCACAAATGTCACGGCAAATCCGAGCCCTATGGCCGTATCCAGGTTTCTGGAAATTGCGAGAAACGAGCACATGCCGAGAAAATAGGCCAGAAGGATATTGCCGACAAAGACGGAATTTACAAAGATGCTGATAAGATTTTCCATGACTTATTCTTTAGAAACCGTTTTTTGCAGCCAGACAATAAGCCCGATAGCGATAAAGGCGCCGGGAGCCAGTACCATAAAGCCCATGTCCCGATATCCCGCAGCATAAAAAGCTTCAGGGACCACTTGAAATCCGATCAACTTCCCGGCGCCCAAAAGTTCTCTCAATATGGCCACCGTTATCAAGATCTGACTGTAGCCCAGCCCGTTGCCGATCCCGTCCAGCAGGGAAAGCATCGGCGGGTTTCCCAAAGCGTACGTCTCAGCTCTGCCCAGAATAATGCAGTTCGTAATAATGAGACCCACAAAAATGGACAACTGTTTGCTGATATCGTACAGAAAGGCTTGTAGGACCTGATCCGCAAAAATCACAAGGGTTGCGATGATTGTCAGCTCAACGATGATTCGGATATTTCTCGGGATGATGTTTCTCATCAAAGAAATCAGAAAATTGGAAAAGGCCAGGACAAAGGTCAGTGAAAGACCCATGACAATGGCGGTTTTCAACTGCACGGTAACGGCCAGCGCCGAGCATATCCCCAGGATTTGTCCGGAAACCGGGTTGCTTTCCCAGATCGGGTTAAAAAAAACTTTAAATGCTTTGGTTCGAGTGAATCTCATCTATTGTTCCGTAAGAAAATACATCTCGGTTGATATGAAAACCAAAATCTGTAATCTAAAATTAAAGCTGAAATCAATCCCTGACGCTTTTAATCTCATTTTTCCTGAATCTTTCAGACAGAGGTTCGTATTCAATCAGTGTATCTTTGAGACCGCCGGAAAGGAGTTTTCCGGTCAGGCTCGCACCGCTGATACCGTCTACAAAGTGTGGCCGAAGCTTTTTGGAAATCCGTTCTTCCACCTTACCCTTTGTAATGGTAATGGAAACAAGGCTTCCTTGTTCGTCTGTTATTTTTTTTCCGGCAAAGTTCTGTTGAAACCAGTCCTTCGCTATTTCTCCGCCGAGGCCGGGTGTTTCAGAATGGCTGTAAACCGTAAAGCCTGACACCGTCGTGCCGTCATTTTTCATGGCAAGATACCCCAGAATTCTTCCCCACAGCCCCCTCGAGTCAACCGGTATGATATAGGATTCGATATCGCTGTCTTTGACCTGTAGATATAACGGAAGATCATGTTCTGTTTTCTTGTCTTTCGGGACGAAATTTCCATTAATATCGATCCACACCTGTTTGATGTTGTCTTGGTATAACCTGTCGATGGTTTCTAATGACGGTGTTTTTTTCTCATCAATCAGCCCGACGGATTTCAAAATGTTTTTTTGTCTGTCGAGAGCGATGTTTTTAAGTTGATACGCCTTGAGCCCGGTTGAGGCAAGGGTCAGAAGACCGCCGCATACGATAGACAGCACTGCCGCGAACAGAATGGATTTGACATAATTAGACATTCGGCACCCTTTTTCTCAGTCGGGCCTGTATTTCAAAGTGATCCAGTAAGGGTGAAAACAGATTCATAAAGAGAATGGCCAGCATGATTCCTTCGGGGAATGCCGGATTGAAAATTCGTATCAACACCGTCAAGACGCCAATGAAAAAGCCATAGATCCATTTCGCGGTGTTCATTCCCGGAGCGGAGACCGGATCAGTGGCCATATATACGATCCCGAAAGCACACCCGCCCATTGTCAGATGGTAAAACGGATGGAGCGAAAGCATGGGAACGGAGGAACTCCCGGAGGAAAGGCTCAAAAGATATCCCGGGTATGCCGCAGCCAGTACACCCAGTACACCGCCGAGCATGATCCGGTAACTGGCAATGCCGGTACCGAGCAGAATGGCCGCGCCGATCAGGCACATCATCGTGGATGTTCCGCCGATGCTGCCCGGGTATGTGCCCAAAAAGAGCTTTGGAAACGTGTATCCCGCTTTTGTCAGGGAGGATTCTACGAGGTTAAAGGCACCGCTGACAGCTGAAACGGCAAGGGGTGTCGCGCCGCTGAAAGCGTCAACGGCCGCGGGCTTTGCTCCGTTGATTACCGTCCAGACCGTTTCGCCGGTCATATTCATTGGATACGCAAAAAACAGAAACGCCCTTCCCGTCAGCGCGGGATTCAAAAAGTTTCTTCCGGTTCCGCCGAATATTTCCTTGCCGATAACAACACCGAATGAAATGCCGATAGCAACCTGCCACAAGGGGATCGTCGGCGGCAGGGTCAGCGGGAACAAGAGTCCGGTGACCAGAAATCCTTCACTGATATTATGCTTTCTGACCGATGCGAATAAAACTTCCCAGAACAGTCCGACCGCGTAGGAAACCAAAATCACCGGCAGAACAATCCAAAGGCCTTTCAGGAATACCGGCGTAAAAGTTAAAGGGAGACCGGATGCGAGGTGGGACTGATATCCGGTGTTGTATATGCCGAAAAATAGCGGCGGTATCAGAGCCAGAATAACAGTGCTCATAAGGCGCTTCAGATCCAGACTGTCACGCAAGTGGGGGTCTTTTTGGGTTACGCGACCCGGTATGAAAAAGAGAGTTTCAATCGCCTCAAAAAGCGGGTGGATTTTTTCAAGTCTTCCGCCCTCGGTAAAATGCTTCCGGTTCGCGTCGAAAAAGTTTCTCAGCAGCTTCATAATCAGATCTGTTCCAGATAGTATGCTTTCTTGGTATTTTTCAGGACATCGCTCAATTCTACCTTTGAAGGGCACACGTAGGAACACAGTCCGCATTCCACGCAGTCGAGCATGCCGTGCGCCAATGCCTCCTCAATTTCATCAGCCAGTATGCATTTATAAGTGAACTGGGGCAAAATATCGACCGGGCAAACATCGGTACATGAACCACAGTTTATACAGGCCCGCTCTTCCCCATGGCAGTTACAGTCCATGGGAAAATCCGATCTGTTAAAAAAAGAGAGAAACGCCCTGGATCGACTCGGTTTATTGAACCCCGGTCTTGCGAACCCGAAGAATTCTTTTTCGTCACCTTCTGAAATGAGCACCAGTGATTTTTCGTAAAATCCCATATAAGATTCTTCAGAGCCGGTATATCCTGTGAAGACGCCGCCGACAATGTATCTGGCTCCTGTTATGTTTTCAATGCGTCCTTCGGTAAGATGCCGGAGCGGCACCCCTGTTCGGGTTAAAATATGTTTTCTTTCTTTGGCCAGGCTTCCGCCGAGAACCAGCGTCTTTTCGATAGGATATCTCCCGGATTTAAACAGGTCGGCCAGCAGGAGTACATCCTGGCCGTCGATATACCATGCCCGATTTTCTTTGGGCGTTTTCTTGATGTGATAGTTCAATACACCGGGATCATTGGCCGGATAAACCCCTTTACAACCATGGGTTAAATACCGCTTCAATTCTTTCAGCTTAAATGCGTCATCCAAAGCGGTGCTGATGAAGACGGTTTCAGACAGCTTTTGCAATATTTTTATGCCGAATTCAAATGCATCAATTTTATTTTTTAGATAAACTTCCGGTAAAGGCTGGAAAGGTTCTCTTGAATCCAGGGTGGCAATGATAGACGGTGGGGAAACATCCGGATTTGCAATATCCCGAAATGGAAGTTCTCTGAACAGGGGCCAGAGGCCGCCCTTCATTATCGCCTGAATCAGGGCTGTCTTGTCGATGTTTTCAATCTCTGCCGGGCTGATTGCGGGGAAGTCTTCGTAAACCTCTTCTGAATCCAGTGCGATGACAATTTCTTCGATGACCCGGCGAGGGCCAAAGTTGATCCGGGTAATTTTGCCTCCGCCGGGCGAAAGGAATATCACATCCGGATTACGCTTATCCTCAAAGAGGGGAGTGCCGACATTTATCGAATCACCCACCTGGACCTTTAGACGGGGCTTTACAAAGGGAATTTTATTCGGCAGAAGGGCCACCTGGCCCGGTTTTTCCAAAGTCACAACCTCACGGGAAGGGGCTCCCGCAATGTTCAAACCGAAGCCTTTTCGAATTTGGACTGAAATCATTGTTTCCCTGCTGGATCTCAATATTAAGCGTGTTCAAAGCTGGCGTTTGCGATCGTCTTTATTATGGTATTTAACACCTCGTCCGCTTTCGGCGGCCTTAAAGGCTAACCGATATCAATGTAAGAATAAAAGAATAAATCCATTTTGATACCCTGTCCCGATGCAATCGAGACCGCAGGGAGGCTCAGTGGTTTGTAATGCAAAAGGAAACCGAAGAGTATTGCGAACAGCGAAAAGGAAGCAATCTCTATACTGCAACGATTGCGCCCTTATGTTGCCGCGATTTTACAAAAATAATCGCGGCGTTAAATATTGTCAACAACAAATAGAGTGAATGTCGTGTTGACAGAATTTGATAACCATGACCTGAATTATAATAAACCACACTATAACTACTTGCGAAATTTCTGATTGCCATGAAGTGTGATTTCATTTACAATACATTAAATTAGATTTCGCAGCTGAAATATTACAATAACGATAAGAAATCAAAGGAGCACATAATGAGCAATACGGTCAAAACAGTAAAGCAGACATGCACGTGTGAAAATTGCGGCAGTGAAGCCGAGATGATTATTACATGCACATTGGACGAAGCTCACGAGCACAAGGCAGATGCGCCCGAAGCCGAGGATACCGAAGACAAAGCCAAGGAACAACGGGTAAAGGGATCAGCGACCTGCACAACGTGCGGTAATGAAGCCGATATGTGGGTCGACATTTAGTCGGATTTCACAACGCTGAAGTGTTTGACATAAAAACCCACCGATTCAGACTTGACATCATCCTCTTTTCAGTTTAGGCAAGAAAAGAAACAGTATAAATACATATAGTTGAGAAGGAAGTAGGCTTGCAAAAAGAAAAAAACCTGAGGATGACCCAGCAACGCAAAGTAGTTCTGGAAGAGCTGAAGCAGATGGATAACCATCCCAGTGCGGACGAAATTTACGAAAAGGTACGTTTGCGTCTGCCGCGAATCAGCCTCGGTACGGTTTACAGAAATCTAGAAGTTTTGTCCGAATTGGGAGAAATCCAGAAGCTCGAACTTAGCGGGGCTCTGAAACGTTTTGACTGGAATACCCAAAAGCATTACCACATTCGCTGTCTAAGCTGCAACCGGGTGGACGACGCACCGATCGCACCACTGAATGAACTCGAAAACGAGCTGTACGAAGCTACTGTTTTCGAAATCATTGGGCACAACCTTGAATTTACCGGGCTTTGCCCGGAATGCTCAAAAAATCAGATCGCCAGCAGTTAGTGTCCATCCAGAATTGGTGGATTCTGGTTCAGGGCAAGGCTGAGCCATTTTCAAACCACAGGTGCCCCGCAGGAAATGCCCTTGGGGTGCATAGCGCGCTATTCCGAGGATTTGAAAATAGCGAAATCGCAACCATGGGCCGAAAGACGCTATTTATGGATGGGCAATAGTTAACATTCCTTAATACACTCAAACAGCACACGCTTTAATCTATGATCCATTCATTCAGCTAATAGATCAGTATTGATAATAAAAACTCCCCGAGAGCTTATTTAACTAAAATTCCTTACAGTAGAATCCTGCTATAGCGGGACAGAGGTTTTAATTTCTGCTTTTTTGATACAAATATGTATCAACATGTAGCATGAAACACTTTTCAAATCTGTGGTCTGCCTTTTTCAATCGAGAAGAAAAAGGGACTTTATCTGGGCCATATTTTAACCCATTGAAATGATAGCTTTTAATTCTATCCAACTCATTCTGACACTTATTTGGATTTTAGACCCTCTTGTTTAAATTCTGGCACAGAATTTGATATTATTGATTGAAATTAAGTGTGTCTCACATTCATCTTAAAAAACGGAGGTTTAAAATGGAAGCATGCAAACCAATTTTAAATACCGGTCTTCGAGGTTTTAAAGTTGCCTCCACAAAAATCAGTGATGTAGACGGAGCGATCGGCAAACTCGTTTACCGGGGGTATCTGGCCAAGGATCTTGCCGGGAAAGTATCATTCGAAGAGCTTGTACATCTTCTTCTGTTCGAGAAGCTGCCGACAAAAGATGAATTCAACCAAATGAATGCACAACTTGTCAGTGAAAGGCACATTCCGAAAGAGATGATTGCCGCACTGAAAACAAGGCCCAAAGATGCCCTGCCCATGGATATACTGCAATCCGGCGTATCAATGCTGGCCCATCATGACCCTGATACGAAAGAGTACTCACGGGAAGCCTCGCTTCGCATGGCCATAAAGCTCATCGCTAAATTTCCGACAATAGTGGCTGCCTGGGAACGTATACGAAATGATAAAGAACCTTTGGAACCCAATCCCGATCTGAATCACGCGGCCAACTTCCTCTACATGCTCAACGGAGAAGTTTGTGACGATGAATTGACGGGTTTCTTTGACGTCTGCCTGGTGTTGCATGCAGAACACTCTTTTAATGCATCTACATTCGCAGCACGGGAGGTGGCCTCCACGAAGGCGCACATGTATGCGGCCGTCGCCGCGGGCGTCGGTTCTCTGTCCGGTGCACTTCACGGCGGCGCGAATACGCGGGTCATGGAGATGTTGCTCGATATCGGATCTGTGGATAAGGTCGAGGCATATGTGAACAATATATTTGACAGCGGCGGCGTGATCATGGGGCTCGGGCACGCGGTGTATCAAACCGATGATCCCCGTGCGCACATTCTGGCCCCCATGTCCATGAAAATGGGTGAACGTACAGGCGACACCAAATGGTATGACATGTCGAAACATCTCGAGAAAAAAGGCAAAGAGATCTTTGAACAAAGAAAAGGGAGAGAGATTTACGTTAATGTGGATTTTTACAGCGCATCTCTCTATTATTACATGGGAATAGCACCCGATCTGTTTACGACCATCTTTGCCATATCCAGAATTTCTGGCTGGTCGGCCCATGTCATTGAGGAACAGTTTGGCGGGGCGGCGCCCAAACCGGTGTTGTACCGACCCGACTCTCATTATATCGGAGACTACTGCGGTGCGGAAGAATGTACCTTCATCCCGGTTGAAGAGAGATAATTCGAATTGAAACTTGATTGTTGAAGACTGAAAACTCATGGGAGGTGTTATGAAGCAGTGGGAATGCACGGTGTGCGGTTACATCCACGAGGGGGATGAACCCCCTCAGAAATGCCCTGTATGCGGGGCCGATAAAAGTATGTTTATCCTGTTGGAACCTGAACAAGAAGCTCGAGAAGAAACCGACTCAATCGAACCTGAAACCCAAGAAGCAGAGGCAGCACCGGAGCTCCCTGTTTCGGAATTGCAGAAAAACCCGCTGTTCGGGCAGATGATAAAGCACCATGTCCACCCGGTTTCGGTTCATATTCCGAACGGCGTACTCCCTGTTTCCGTAATATTTATCGTTTTATCGGCCGTATTCAACGTCAGCGGATTGAGCCAAGCCGCCTTTTACAATCTTGTTTTTGTTGTTGTCTCCATGCCCCTGGTACTCTTTTCCGGTTACCTGGAGTGGCAGATAAAATACGGCGGCAATTTCACGACCCCGTTTGTCATAAAGATGACAAGCGCCGGGATTGTTGTACTGACGGCCATCGTTCTGGTTGTGTGGCTTTACATCGACCCGCAGGTGGCGGTTTCATCTTCTTCCGGGAGGATGTCATTTCTTATCGTGAACTTTATTATGCTTGCCGCAGCCGGTACAGCCGGTTTTTATGGCGGAAAACTTGTTTTTAAAGACTGACGCGAATCGCTCATTTTGTCTTTAAAAATACCACCCGATCTCAGAGACGGAAAGGATTCTTTAATAGTCAAGGGGTCAGATTTGAGTTACGATGTTCTTTCTAAATTATACCGCAGATGACAATTTAACAAAACAATCAAGAGGGAGAAGCAAACGATGCAGCCGGATGAGGTTCAAACACAGGAGGATCAGAAAAAAATCGCAAAACTTTTCAATGAGTTAACCGTAGATATTCCTTTGTTTCTTTTTGCCCAGCCCGGAAAAAATGATGTTTTCAGCGATGTCGCCAGGCAGGCCTTTCGTTTTTTCCGGCAGCTTACCGATAAAATTGTTTTGAAGGAGTATAGCCTGGACCATGAGTTGGCGGCAAAATGGAATGTTGAACACTCCCCGACAATTCTTTTTGATCCGGAGCGTTACAACATCCGGTGGCTGGGAGCGCCCATGGGTGAAGAAGGACGTATTTTTCTGGAGGCGCTCATTCTCATCGGAACCCGGACAAGCAATCTCAATGAGCAGTCTCTCCAGGTCATACAGCGGATCGATCAGCCCAGAAAAATCAAGGTGTTTGTCAGCGCAACCTGTCCGTATTGTCCCCAGCAGGCGTTGAACACGCTCAAGGCGGCCGTGGAAAAACCGGATTTAATTTCCCTGGAAATTATAGATATTCAGGCGAATCCTGAGCTTGCAAACCAGTATTCCGCCCAGTCCGTCCCCCAGACCTATGCGAATGATATCCTGATCGCGAAGGGGGCGCAGCCGGAGGAACTCTTCATACTCTCCCTGGCTAAAATGGAGGAGCAAACGGTTTTCATCCCTGAAAGCGATGAAGCGGAGGTCGAGACCGATCTGGTCATCATCGGCGGCGGGCCTGCCGGATTGAGCGCCGGAATATATGCGGCGCGCGCCGGACTCAAATCGGTTGTGATCGAAAAAGGTGTTCTCGGGGGCCAGGTGGCCTTGACGCCGATTGTGGAGAATTATCCCGGCTTGAAACAGATCGGCGGAAAAACCCTCGTGGACATCATGGTGACCCATGCCCTTGAATATGTTCAGATTTTTCCGGGGGAAGAGGTCATAGAAGTCGATCCCGGGGATCCCATCTCTGTACAGACCAGCCGGCGAAAGTTTGCCACCAAGGCCCTGCTGATGGCAACCGGGGCGACCCACAGAACGATAGGGGTTCCGGGAGAGCAACGCCTTTCCGGACACGGTGTGAGCTATTGCAGCACCTGTGACGGCCCTTTGTTCAAGGGCCGTAAGGTAATCATTGTTGGCGGTGGCAACAGTGCGGCCACCGAAGCCCTCCATCTGCATCATATCAGTGTTGATGTCACTCTGGTTCACAGACGAGACAACCTAAAGGCCCAGGACGTTCTGGTACAAAACCTTATCCAAAACAATATCCCGATTCTATTTAATACAGAGGTTAAGGAGATCAACGGAAAGCATAATGTAGAGGAAGTCCTGCTTTACAACAACAAAACCAAAGAAACCTCAACCCTTGCTGTCAGCGGCGTCTTTATCGCCATCGGCTACGACCCCGCCGTTTCTCTTGCCCAAAAGACAGGACTTGAACTGACTGAAGAAGGATACATCAAGCACGACCAGTACCGAACCGATATACCGGGAATATATACAGCCGGCGATGTGTCCGGGGGATACAAACAGATCGTAACCGCCGCAGGGCACGGCGCAGAGGCGGCCATGACCATATTTGAGGACCTGATCAATCCGTACTGGAAATAGAATGGATTTTAACCCAATCAGGATGAGAATTCACACTATAGAGCGTTTGTTTTATGAAAGCAAAAACCGTCAAGAAAAGCAGTGTCGTAATGTCCCACCTCATGATGCCTCAGAATGCCAATCCGACCGGGATCGTCCACGGCGGCGTTGTCATGAGACATATCGATGAGGCTGCGGGTGTGGTCGCTATCCGTCATTCGGGGAGCAATGCCGTTACAGCGTCCATTGACAGACTCGATTTCCACAATCCCGTGTTTGTCGGGAACCTTGTTACAGCGAAGGCAAGTATTAATATGGTGGGAAGAACGTCGATGGAAATCGGTGTCCGGGTTGAGACCGAAGATTTAATTTCAGGTAGAGTTCGCCATACCGCATCGGCATATCTGACCTACGTCGCTATGGACAAAGCCTTTCGCCCCAAAGAAGTCCCGCCGCTCAAGCTGACAACCGATGAAGACAAAAGGCGAAACAAAGAGGCTATTGTCAGAAGAAAAGAGAGACTTGTCGGGAAGTCCAGTGAAAAGGAATGCAGGTGAGGCATCGGTTGTCGTGAATCATGAATGAGATCAATAGAAAGCGCTCCACCGGCGATAATCAAAAAGAAGAGGTCGAAATTTAGTTCTTAAATTACAGGCGCAACCCGGGAGGTTATTATGGCAAACATCGTTCACACATCGCACATTACCATTACCAGGGAGATGGGTCCCACGCGGAAGGCCGTGATCAAGGGTTTTGGCGAACCGGTTTTCTATGGTGTTCACGGCGGAATAAAGGATTTCTATAAGGTTGATCCTGAAAAGGAGCATGCGGCAACGCTGGATCACATCGTCGGCGCTGTTGGCGGCTGAATGATGGGAACACTGGCCGCGGTGCTGGCCGGAAAAAAGATTAGAACCTTTAAGGAACAGTTTAAGGCAACCGTAACCGGAGATATTGAAGATGTCGACGGCGTGTTGAAGATCACGCGGATCAACGTGCACTATTTGCTGAAATTGCCGGCGGAAAAGAGAGCTGATGCCAGGGAGGTGTTGGATACCTATCTTCAATTATGCCCGGCTGCCCAGAGCGTTATCGGCTGTATCGATATCACCCATGAGCTGACCATGGAAGACCTGCCCGCATAATCATTTTGTCCGAGATATATTTGATATCACAACATCAGACAGTTTGAGTCAAACTTTTGTTTTATTGCAGATAGCTGCAACTAGGATCAAACGCAGATGGCAGACATATCTCAGGTTTTTAAGATGGATGATACTTGCACCTTCTGTCAAGCGATCTCAGGAATCTAAAACCCTGGTATTTGTGGTCACCATTACCGATCCGCAATTTGTTCCTTTTGCAGATGTTATCATGCAGTAACAGAATATTAAAGCGGATCGGCAAGTTATGCCAGAAATAACCATGAAGTCAGTCCGTTGCATGAAAAGCGTGATTGACAATCTGACTCACCCTTTGGTAGTTTGTCACCGCAAACTCGATGTTTTCATACGTTACGGCATGCCTGAATTCCCTAAATAATCGGTGATTTTCGAATCGCAAAAAAAATTATACGGATCTGCCGGTGGTGCAGTTGGTTTTTTATTTCATGAGGTTAACAATTGGTGAATAAACAACGTAAAGTTAAGGTCCGACGCTGGAAGCCGGAAGATATCCCCAAAATAGTCGAGATACAAAGAGCGGCGTATCCCAAATTTGCGGACAGTGACTTGTGCGACGAACGCAGCTACGGTTTCCAGATAGAGGCTTTCCCGGACGGACAGATACTTGCCGAGATTGGCGGCAACATCGTGGGGTACGCGACCTCCTTAATTGTTCAGCTTTCTGATGAATCGCCCTGGTATTCCTATGAAGAGATTACAGGGGTAGGCACCTTCAGCACCCACAACCCCAGCGGGGACACACTGTATGGGGCTGACATAGCCGTACATCCGGACTATCGCGGATACGGCATCGCGGGCAAGCTCTATCAGGGCCGCAAGCGGATCATGACCCGGTTCAACCTAAGGCGCATGGTTGCGGGCGGACGCATACCGGGGTACAAAAACCATGCGGGCAAGATGTCGCCCGAAGAATATATAGAAAAGGTCAAGTCCGGTGAACTGAAAGACATGGCGCTGAATGCTCATCTCAAGGCCGGTTACGAGGTCAAGGGTGTTCACCTGGACTACCTGATTGACGAAGCCAGCCTAAACTATGCGACCTTAATCGAAATGCCAAATTCCAGCTTCAGGCCCACACGGCGAAAGATTGCGGGTTCCGTCATCAAACGTCCTGTGCGCAGGGTAAGGGTCTGCGCTGCCCAGTACTTGATGCGCAGGATCAGCACCTGGGACGAGTTCGAGAAGCAGGTCGATTTTTTTGTTTCTACTGCGGAGGAGTACCACTGCCATTTCCTGCTGTTCCCGGAACTCTTCACCGCGCAGTTGTTCAGCATGATGGCCCCGGATCTGGAAACGCATGAGGCGGTGATGAAGCTGTCCGAGTGTACGGGGCGTTACGTGGAAATGTTCCGAAAGATGGCCCGGAGGAGCGGCATTTTCATCATCGGTGGTTCCCATCCTGTACCCAGCGAGGAAGGGCTGGTCAATGCGGCACACCTGTTCACGCCGGGTGGTGACGTTTACACCCAGGAAAAACTTCACATCACCCCGGGAGAAAGGAAGTACTGGGGCATCAGGCCCGGCAAAGGTTTAAAAATATTTGATACCGGACTTGCACGCATCGCCATTCAGGTATGTTACGACGTAGAGTTCCCGGAGCCTTCGAGGCTGCTCACGCTGGCCGGTATGGAGCTCATGTTTGTGCCTTTCAGTACCGACGAGCGTAAATCCTACATGCGCGTACGTTACAGCGCGCAGGCCCGTGCTGTGGAAAACATGATATATGTCGTGCTCGCTGGCAACGTGGGAAATCTGCCCCAAGTGAGGAGCTTTCTTATCAATTATGGCAGGGCCGCGGTGCTCACGCCCAGCGATTTCGCATTTCCGATGAACGCCATACAGGCCGAAGCCGAGTCAGATACAGAAACGGTGGTCATCACCGACCTCAATCTGGATGATCTGGCCATGCATCGGGGACTCGGTTCGGTTACGCACCTTCGTGATCGCAGGCCAGACCTATACGAAATCACCCCTAAGATGCCCATCGAGATCGTTCGCATATCCAGATAAAATCGTTTGTGAAAAATGCCTGTGTAACATTCCGATGAGCACCACATTTGGTTAATTTTTCATTTATAGGGCTGGATTGAGATAGGAAAAATCAACATATTGTGGTCTTGGCCTTAACCGCTCAGCCTGTTTTTTGATTCCCGCCTTGTGGATGAATGCTGGCGATCCTACAAGTAGTAAAAATTGCGGTTCAAATCATCAATGCGATTCCTGTAATATCATCTATTGATCACAACTCCACCCAATCCTTTGATAAGAGAATATACAACATAGAAATCATGGGATTTTAAACTTGTGCTATCTTACTCACAGTTCGTAACTTACTCTTGCTGATTACATATATCATCAAAACAAAAAGGGCAAACCCTGTAAAAGTGATTCGCCCTTATTGAAATGTATTATCACAACTTTTTTAAGCCCTCAAAAACCTGTCATATATTGCGAGATTGTCGAAAAAGCAATTTTTGAGCACGC
>JBHPCZ010000031.1:0-33182 GCA_042573625.1 Thermodesulfobacteriota bacterium | reverse complement strand
AAGCCCCCCTGTACTCGATCCCTGTCCGATGCGATGTGCATCTCACCTCTTGTATCGGAAGGCCTGCCGAAATTTTTAATGAAATATCAAAGGTATATGTGGGGGGTTCTCCCTGATGAAGGTAGGGATTCGCCGTCCATCCCTCTGATGCTCCGATGTCACCCGCCGGTGTGTCAACATAACGGGGTCCGACAACCGTTGGATAGATGAATTCGTAAACAGCATCTGTGGGAACCAGCAGTTCGCAGGATGTTGGCCACACTCATCTGAAAAACGTTGGGCCGTTGCTGTTCCAGAAGGGACGCACTTTTTCCGGCCTGCTTTGCCTGATCGTATTCTCGCCGTGCCTGTTCACGCTCCCGGATCTTCGCCGTGATGATCCGCTTTCCGATGGTCATTTTCATCCCGTAAACAGCAGCCCTTGTGGACGCCGGGAAGACATAAATAGCCTCAATCGTTCTTTGACCCTCGTTTTTATAGACCTGTGTCACCCTGACGTCCGCAATGACACCTGAAATATTCACTTCTGCTGCCGTGGATTTCAGGGGCAGTTGATCAACTTCGGGATCGTGGCTTTTTACCAGGAAATAAGGGGATAACGTTTTGTCAGCGTTCCTTTCCGGCTCGGCATATGAAAGGTTTCCCGTCAATAGAAACAGAGTGATTAAAACCAATCCCGGAATTCTCTTAATATCTTTCATTTTTCTGACCTCCTTTGCTTAATTTTTGTTCTTTGTCCTATTAGACAAGGAGGTGACAAAAAAGTTCCCAAAATATTGGGCCACCGTGGAGCGATGAAGGATCGATCAGCATATCGACCTATCCAACTTTCAGCTATTTTTAATCTAAAGGCTTATAGCAGTTGTCAAAATAACGTTTCGCTACCGCCGACGGACAATTTCGTTGAGATCGGCAAGAACTCGCAAATAAAAGCGCGTAAAAGCGAACATGGCTATGGTTTTAAGAATATAGTGCTACAATATGATTTTGTTCTCTCAATGGAGGCACTTTGATGATGTTCGCTTTAACGCGCTCTAATTTCCTCAAACAGCTTCCCGACCTCAACGAAATCATCCGTCGGCTTGCTAAATGTGAACCCACGTGACTCAATCGAAACATATTTATGACAATCACTATAACGTATTGTACATTAAACAGGATGAACCAAACCACTTCCATCCCGATTTTCTCACGAGGCTGAGCGACTCAAGAACATAGCATTTCAGCCCGAAGACGTAGTAATTTACTTCGAGGTTTGAATAACGTGGACGCCGCAGGAGTCATGCCGAAGGCATTGTGTTGCTCAGCCTCGCCTTTGGTGAAGAATTTATTTTAAAAAATAAGGATGTTCATCAAAACAGAGTTTTTTTTGAACCAAGCCGCCCGAGTTTTATATAATCTTTATTTCAAAGCAGTTTGTTGTTGTTTTCAAAAACAAAATAAATTCTTCATGAGAAATGCGGAAGAGGGAATTTACTCGGAGAATATCAAATTGATTTGAATCCGAACCGTTTCTTGACCCTTATTCCGTAGCTCGGGAGGGGAGGGGCTGAGCGTTCCCAGACGGCCTAATTTTTCACAGAACAATTCGTAGTTTTCGAAAGGGATTTCCGCATCGAGGGATTGCGGCCTTTCTTTCTGCAGTTCATTTTTGACGGATAGTATTCTGCCGCCTAGGCTTTGTATGACGTGTTTTACCCTGGATAGAGAATCCTCTCTATAAGAATAAGCGAGGGAAGGTTTCGAATCATCTTTCAATGCACTTCCTCTCAGGGTTTGCGGCAAAAGGGACCGGCTTTCTTCTTTCAAGTCTTCTCTTTTAATCCCTGAAACTGTTCCTGCCTGTTGTTTCATGGCCTTTTTCTTAAAAGAAGCAATATAGGTCTTCTCTTCTTCATCTGCCGCCAGGTCGCTTTCAACGGGCGGCATCGCTTCCAAAGCAGCTCCCCGCTCATCGCCTCTGCCGGAAACATCAGTTTTGAGTAAAAGGGCCAGTTCAATCGATAGACCTGTCCAAACCGGCGGTTTGGACACTGCCTTTCCAATGGCCGGCGCCATCGGCTCAGGCTCCCTTTCGAAATCCGGCTGCACAGATTTTGCCAGGCCTTTCCTGGCAAGTACAACGGGTTCAGAGCCGGATGGCCTGACAATCGTCGGGTCAAAAACAGGTGCAGGTCTTTTCACGCTCTCCCTAAATGCCGGTACCTCATGGAAGGCTTCGGGTTCCCTGTCAAATCTCTCAAAAGTTGCAACGTCGGGGATCTGTGTCACCTGTTTCCCCGCCTGTTGAATATCTAAAACAGAAACAACAAGAATGACCATTGTCGCGGCCGCAGCCAACTCCAGCGGGATCTTGATGTGGAAGGGTACAAATAATTTACGCAAAATCCGGTAAAAGTTAGTGCGCGGTTCCATTTTTTCATGGATTTTTTCCAGGAAATCCGCAGGCGCCTTTACTGTCTCCAGGGCGCCCAGCTCTTCAACCAGCGCACTTAAGGAAGCGAGTTCAGCTTTACAATTACTGCATGTAGAGACATGATCTTCAACCGATACCCTGGTTTGCGCGTCCAACGTGCCGTCGATATATTCGGACAGGTGTCCTTTAATTCTGGCACATTCCATTCTATATCCTTCCTTTTAATCTGTTTCTGAGCGCCAGCCTGGCCCTGGAGAGTCTTGACTTGACGGTGCCGAGGTTCAACCCGGTTATGTCCGCAATCTCCTCATAGGGCAGTCCCTGGATATCACGCAGAACAACGACCCTCTTTTGCGCTTCGGGCAGAGAATATATGGCTTTTTGTATGAGCAACCTTCTTTCTTTTTTCTCCAGTTGATTCACGGGAGAGGGCGCGTTGTCCCGTATTTCAAAACAAGGATTTGTATCCCCTGATCCTTCCGGGTTTCCAAGGGGGACTGTCCTTCTTCTCCACCTGAACGCGGAAGACTTGAGTCTGTTCTTGCAGGTATTCATCGCGATTCGATAGAGCCATGTGGAAAATGCTGATTCGAACCTGAATTTATTTATGGATTTAAAGACTTTAATGAATGTATCCTGGGCACAGTCATTCGCCTCCTGGTAATCTCCTAAAAACCAGTACACCAGGTTAAATATTTTATCTTTGTGCTTGAGAACCAGCCCGTCAAATGCAGCCTTGTCCCCTTTCTGCACAGCCCTGACCAGTGCTGCATCCTCTTTGGATGAACCGGTCGTTTTTCTTATCTCTTCATTCATTTAATTTAGACAATCTTTATTGCAAAATGTTCCTTAACCGAAAAATTTATTTATACCAAAGTTTCAGTCTTGAAATCCACAGCTGATATTGATGTACCGTAATCCACTTTTAATCATACACAAACACCATAATCAATGGCGGTTGCGTCAAAGGGTAAGCCGTTGAATCTTTCTTTAACCAGATTTGCTGTTGAAATCAAAGTTCTCGGAAATCCTTTAGACGCTCTATTTTTAACACAAAAAAATCAGGATTTCCAAACGTTATCTTTAATTCCCGCTCCGGATTGACTCGACAAATCCCTGATAAATAATCAGGCAAACGCCGGGCTTTATTTTCTGATAGCACAATATTTGACATTCGGACAGTATTAGTATATTTGATAATATGATGAAAACATTATGAAATCGCTTCTGATTTTACCGACAATGGTCCGGGTTTTTTGAAGCGTACCCCACAGTCCCGATTTTATCGGAACGGTGAATGCGCTTGCTGTTTTGCACCATGTTTGTATATCTGGTGCCGCCCGAAAATATACAGAATACAGGAGGTATTATGCTATTTATTGGAATTTTTTGTTATGTTTCGAATCAGGAAGAAGAACAGAATGCGAATAGAAGACACGGCGAATTCAATTTGATGGTTGAGGCGGCAAGCGCTGAAATCGCAACAGATATGTTCAAAACACGTATACAGGCGCTACAAAACCGCAGAGATTTTTTTGAAGGAGACTGCTCAATCTTTTTTACTCAGTTGCTGGAATTTGACGGTGTGCCCAGATCAGAAGCCATGATACTAAACTATAAATCGTTCGCCGGAGACCCGGTTATGCCGTTTATCGGCTGTATTATTCCATCTGATCAGGTGGATGCCTGCAGGATATACGATTGGGAAGACAGCACGCCGGGAATAGATGGAAAAGACCAGAAGATTTTTTTGGAATTTAAGTCATCTGCCGGAGAATAAGCCGGCTTTCTTAAAAGATGCAGCAAACAAAAGGCAGCATGCCATGTAGGGTCACATTCGCCAGAATCATTGAATCTCAATATTCGCGCTTCCCCCCCTCCCAAAAAAGCAGGGTCAAAACGACCCTGCCGGATATATCATAGGGGGTATTGTTTCAAGAAAAAATCATGATGAGGTGATGGACAAACAGACATACGGTGGGTAAGGGGTTGAGTGGCGAAACGGTTTGAAATGGTTATGATTTCTGGGAATGCTTTCTTTCCGGCTTGAGGTGCTTTCTGTTTGATGCAGCCGTTCGCTTCAATCTTTTTCCATCGGTCTGCAAATTTCAATAATTTCATCAGATTCCACCCCAAGGATATGGTGGTCTTTATAACGCCCGTGTGCGATCTTCGTTTTATGCCTTACTGTTGCATTTACACTGATCAAGCCCCATTCCGAGTAAAGTTTCATATTCTCGATCCGATCCTCCGGGTTCAATATCCGCAGCAATTCGGCATCCATCTGGGGAACCAACAGCCCGAGCCCATAATTTGAACAGTTGAAAACATTCAAATGCCATGTTTTTTCTTTTTCAGACCCCTCTCCAACATTAAATTCAGCGGAAATAAGATCCACTGGATCCATTGCCAGTCTTTTTTCTTTTCGTCTTTCCGGCATTTTAACGGACTCCACAAAACTCGCTTTCTATATGCATTTCATATACAGAATAAGGAGTTTTTTCTTTTCGATATTTTGGGTTGTTTGTATAGAAGTGGATGGCGATTTCCAGCTTTTTTCCTCCCCGACCTTTACTTTTCTTTATCCTCTTCAACCACAGGGTCTTCATACGCAAGGTTAATATTCCAATGATTTAAACGAGGCGGAGAAAAGGAAAGAGAAAACACCAGTGTATTTGTGTTATCTGTGCTTTCATATTTCCCTTCAAGGTGCTTTCCCATATTGTACGTGTAAATAAGTCCATTCCATGTCTTGGCGGTTTTTGCACCAAATGTTTGAACCGAGGTATAATCGGGTTGGCCGAAAATGTTCTCAACCTCACCGGTCGTCATTCCGGCGTGGAGGGATAGAATATTGTTTTTGGTAAATTCCGAGTGGCGAGGTGGTGGTGCGGTAGCGCAACTTGCGAACAGTGCGAGCAGCATGCCCCAAAGAAAAAATCTATAGATACCCTTATGTGTGAACGTCATAACCCCTCCTCGATTTAACCTTTTTGTTTCAATAATATTTTTAACAAATTATCATATACCCTCAAAAAGTCAAATCATTCCATCGAAATGGCAATCTGAATGGACGACCTGCCTGAACCACAATAATTGCACAGGCTATCGTATAGAATATCTGAACTTTCACCCTTTAGCAGACATTAAAACGCATGGTTCTTCTACAATTTGGTTGGAGAAGAGGGTTCGAGGCTTCAAGGGGTCAAGGGGCCGAGTGTTTTTTTCTAACGACTTTATCAACATTTGAAGGAATCGACACAGCGACCCTTCTGGTCTGAGATGTCAGACCGTATATTTCTTCTTTTGGAAATTTTCCAGTTATCCTGTAAATATCTAAACAGATCACTCGAATCCCTGGCCCAGACCGATTAACCTTACTATATTGTCAATAAACTATCATCATTATGAAGTTTAGCCTATACTTTAAGTAATCACCGCGTCGCGACAGGGCGGGCCTTGAACCCCCGAATCCTTGGACCCTTGACTCCTTGAATCCTTCAAAACAATCAACTCTTTTGGAGATGATTCAACCGCATATTTTTCCGGGCGTCCCACTTATAGACGATTATGTAAACCGGCTCAGGTTGTAATACTAATTTCAATGGTTACATTCTTCACCTTGCGTAGACGTTTTGTTTACACTCATTTAGGGTATCATCAACTTTGACAACATAGGGCAAAAAGAGAGAAAGACCTAACCCGGATAATGAATAATAATAACAAAAAAGAGATCGACAGGCGCCGGACGTTTGGAATTATCAGCCACCCGGACGCGGGCAAGACCACATTAACCGAAAAGCTGCTTCTTTACGGCGGCGCCATTCAGCAGGCAGGGGCCGTAAAGGCCCGCAAGGCCCAAAGATATGCCACCAGCGACTGGATGGCCATCGAAAAGGAAAGGGGCATATCCGTCACCACATCGGTGATGAAATTCAATTACAACGGCTTTGAAATCAATCTTCTGGATACACCCGGGCATCAGGACTTTTCTGAGGATACCTACCGGGTGCTGACAGCGGTCGACAGCGCCCTGATGGTCATCGACAGCGCCAAAGGGGTTGAGCCCCAGACCGAGAAGCTGATGGAAGTCTGCCGCATGCGCAACACGCCTATCATTACCTTTATCAACAAGCTGGACCGGGAGGGCATGGCCCCCCTTGATATTCTCGATGATATCGAAAACAAACTTCAGATCGAGTGCACACCGCTGTCATGGCCCGTTGGCATGGGAAAAAGATTCAAAGGAGTCTACAATCTTTATAAAAAGGAGCTTTGCCTTTTTATGCCCGGCCAGGAAACACGGCGCAGGGCAAGCATTGTGATAAAAGACCTTTCCGATCCGACACTCGACAAGATTCTCGGCAGCCAGGCAGATGAGTTAAGAGAGGACATTGAATTGATCGAAGGGGCTGCCAATCCTTTTGAACTCGACCATTACTTAAAAGGCAATCAAACACCTGTTTTTTTCGGGAGCGCAATCAATAATTTCGGTGTAAAGGAGATGCTGGACGCATTTGTGGAAATGGCGCCGTCTCCGGGTCCCAGGGCTGCTGTTACGCGGGAAGTTTCCCCCTACGAGGCGCCCTTCTCCGGTTTTGCATTTAAGATCCAGGCCAATATGAATCCGGCCCACAGGGACCGAATCGCATTTATAAGGATCTGCTCTGGAAAATTTACCAGAGGAATGAAGGCCCTTCACCACCGAATCGGAAAAGATGTTATATTCTCAAACGCCACCATATTTATGGCAAATGAGCGTGAAAACATATCAGAAGCCTATCCCGGCGACATCATCGGCATTCATAACCATGGCACCATAAAGATCGGGGACACGTTTTCAGAAAAGGAACCCCTGCAGTTCTGCGGAATTCCCAATTTCGCGCCTGAATTTTTCAAAAAGGTAATTCTCAAGAATCCCATGAAAACCAAGCATCTTCAAAAAGGACTGGCCCAGCTCGCAGAAGAAGGGGTTGTTCAGGTTTTCAGGCCGCTTGTCGCAAGAGACTATATCCTGGGTGCCGTGGGAATGCTTCAGTTTGACATCACCATGGAACGCCTCAAGTCTGAATATGGCGTTGATGCTGTTTACGAACAGGTTGATTATAATGTTGCCCGGTGGGTCCAATGCGATGACCCTAAAAAGATGCGGGATTTTGAGGAGCAAAACAGCGCCAACATTGCAATGGATGCCGAAGGATCGAGGGCCTATCTCACGACAAGTGAATGGCAGCTCGGCTATTGCATGGAAGAATGGCTCGGGATAAAGTTCTACAAGACCAGGGAAATCAATGCTTAAAAACACACCTAACCCGGATTTTTCACACGCCCACAGGGTGAAAATATTTTAGCTTAAGAAGAAAAAAGTCCGGGGCACAAAGTGTGGCAGGGAAGTTGGCGCTATTGATCACTAAAACCTATTAAAATTATTATATAAAATTAGTTTGCTGAAAAATTTTCATGAAATATCCGGGCTAATGCCATGGCGACAAATACGATTCGGTTGGGGAACTCGATCCTCACGAGACATACAACCGCATCTTCTTTCTGACGTTCGGATTTGCCTGAGTAGTATTTTAATCAAACCCTGAGCCCGCTGTTTTTAATTATTCAAGCTTGTCAACTACGTCCCGTAGATCCCCTCGTCCCGTAGATCCCCTTAAAAGCAGCAGATTCATACCTTGAAGTCCGTGCATAGAAAATTGTGCACGATGCACAAAAACTTGTGTATTTCCCAATCCAATTTGCGATAATTCATCACACCTGCCTCACTAAAAGAGTCTTCTAAACTCCTATAAAATAAGCTTTTCAGACATTTCTGAGATACAAAAAAACTTCTTGGCATACAATTTGAATTAGTAATTCGAATTATCGCTTTGTCATTGTGAAAAACTTGATAAGAACGAATTTTATCCGTTTCCCATGAAGCCAAGGAGAACCCACATGAGTTACTGCCATTCAAAGCTTTTCGTTATCTTTTCTCAAATTGTCACTTTTTTGATTATCGCCGCAGTGGGCCCCAATGGACTTGCATTCGAATTCGATCCTAACAATCCAGCATCAATAGCCATCAATTCTTCAGTCACTATAAGCGTGACCGGCGGAACCCCGCCATTTTCTTGGAGTGTAACCGGTTCCGAGTTTTCCTTTTCCACAAGTCAGACAGATGAGCCGTATAATCTATTATCTGCTACAGATACCGCTTGTGGCGCGGCATCGTTTACTGTTGCAGATAGCCTCGGGAACCAGATAACCGGGGCAATAACCTGTAATTCCGGTAAATGGTTATCTTCGCATATAATCCCTGGAAATTTTGATGGATCAAATTGTTCTTGCTGCTATGTCGGCTGTCACAAGTCCATATAAAGCAAATTCTTATCTTTCACTTAGCGGGGTATTTTTATGGCGGCAATAACTCTGCTCAAATCTTCATCCAACAATCGCGCAAATATTGCGAACGAATACGAAAGTATAATTTGTGAATAACGTTCCCTAACTGTCCCAAAGCGCATCGCATTGGATTGCTGTTAAAGCGGGTCACGGTAATTTTTCCGGGTTCAAATGAAAAGGGGGTCATCGCTATGCAGAGACTTTCAATGAATTGTCAGAAGACACGGCATTTAATCGGAAATCTAAGATTTCCCAAACAGATATTTCTAATAGTTTTTTTTATCATCAGTTTCGGGGCGCTGCAGTCTGGCATTGCTGGAAAGTGGGTATTGACTGAAACATGTGGAGTGCTGGATGGCTGGATTCAGTCAGTACAAATAGTTGACGGAAATAGATATATTGTAGATTATTTTAACTGTAACTATCCAGCCTCAGATTCCGGTGACATGTGCCCGAATCATCCTTGCCTCTATTGTAGCAGCTATTATTGTGCTGAGGGAAGTGAAAAATGGGAATGGGACACTGATGAAGATGGAATACCCGACAATAGTGATGGATGCCCTAATGATCCTAGTAAGAGCGAATCTGGAGCATGCGGATGCGGTATGCCTGATACCGACTCTGATATTGATGGTGTTGCTGATTGTGTTGATAATTATCCGTACATCTGGAACCCGAACCAGGAAGAAGTGGCCCAAAAAGATAGTAATCAGGGAGAAGGATCAGGAGGCAAAACCGAACCAAAAACCTGCTCACCGATCAATTTTTCTACCGGCAATAAATACAAAACGCAGACCGATCTACTGTTTAGCGGTCCGGGAATGCCATTCGGGTTCAGCCGATTCTATAACAGCCAGAATCAGGATCAAGGTATTTTAGGGTTTGGCTGGACGTCCACTTTTACTGACAGCATAACCATATCCGGCAGTGAAATTACGCTGGTTCAATCCGATGGGCGCCACGTAAAATTCGTTGATGACGGCCAGGGTAAATTTATTTCTGTAGCGGACAAAGTCCGCGTCATCGAGGCTGAGGGTGGTGGTTATCGACTGTTAGAACCTGAAGGATTGAGATTGTCTTTCAATGCCGGCGGTAATCTTGTCGCGATCCAGGACATCAACGGGAATACCCAAACGGTGACTTACACGGGCGGGCGGATAAGTTCCGTCACCGACACCTTCGGACGTTATCTGACCTTTAATTATAATAGCGCGGGCAGACTCTCCGCCCTGGCAACTCCAGCAGGTCAGTATATCTATACCTACGATGCCTTCGGTAACCTCGAGCGGGTGGACAACACGGACACTACGTTTAAAACCTATATTTACGATGATCCCAACGATGCCCACAACCTTACAGGGATTATTGATGAGAATAATATTCGATCAATGACAACAGTATACGACAGCCTGGACAGGGCAATCCGTTCGGAGTCGGCAGAGGGCTTCAGGCGATCGGATATAGAATATGTTTCAGACAATGTCCGCAATGTAACCGACTCCCGTG
The DNA here is from genome assembly GCA_042573625.1 of Thermodesulfobacteriota bacterium. Taxonomy (GTDB): domain Bacteria; phylum Desulfobacterota; class Desulfobacteria; order Desulfobacterales; family UBA11574; genus JBHPCZ01. The sequence goes on along the minus strand of JBHPCZ010000031.1, from coordinate 22,870 downwards.
GTAACACCACCACTTTCCAGCTCGCCGTATCACATGGAATTGGGAGAATCGAGTCATCAACCGGGTCAGGTTGTTCCAACTGCGCCGCCTCCTTGGGAGAATCATATCAATTAAGCGACAGGCTCTGGGTCGATTCAGCAACAGATGCCAAAGGGGCGGTCACCAACTACAGCTACGACACCCGCGGCAACATGCTGACGAAAACTGAAGCCGTTGGAACATTACAAGAACGCACCTTCTCCTACACCTGGCATCCGAGCTTGAGCAAAATCGCGACCATCACACGCGAAAGCGTTGCCAATCCAGGACAGACGACCGTAACCTCCTTTGACTATGATACGGCAGGCAACCTGCTTAGGACTACTATTGCCGGATATGAGGGAGCAAACCCGGTTACCCGGACCATTGCATATACCTACAACGCAAGCGGCCAGCTTGTGACTGTTGATGGACCGAGAACGGTTGTTACCGACGTCACTACATTTACATACTATCCCAACGACTTGACCCAGGGATTAAACCGCGGGCAACTCCAAAAAGTTACCAATGCCATCGGTCAAGAGACCTTTTACGCCAATTACAATGCCTGGGGCAAACCCCAGAGCGTAACGGACATCAATGGTGTTGCGACTACCTTTGTATTCGATACAGCCGGCAGGGTTGAGTCCTCCGCCAGGGACGGCAAAACCACCACGTTCGGTTACGATAACGTCGGCAGACTGTTGACGATCACCCTTCCCGGCGGAAAAACGATTACCTATTCCTATACGGCTGCCGGACTAGCAGAAACCATCACGGACAACATCGGCAATTATATCCGGTATTCTTACGACACCGAAGGCAATCGGACGCGAGAAGAGATCCACGACGATGCCGGTACCCTTGCCAAGTACACCGACTTTACTTTCGATGCGTTCAATCGGCTGGACCAAGTGATATACCCGAACAGTCATTTTGAAGACTATACCTGGGATCAGAATGACAACCTGGTGACAACCACGAACGCTGCCGGCAAGACTGTATCTCGTGACTACGACCCGTTAAACAGATTAAAAAGCGTCACCCAGCCAGGCCATGTAAACACCGCCTACGGTTACGACAGCCACGACAACCTCACCACGGTCACGGATGCAGAAACCCACACCACGGTATTTGCCTTTAGCGACCTGGGACAGACTCTGTCTGAAAACTCCCCGGACGCGGGATTGACCACTTATACCTATGACGAAGCGGGCAATCTGTCTTCCAAAACAGACGCCAACGGCATTACCGTTTACTATACCTATGATATTCTAAATCGCCTCACCCATATCGCATACCCGGACACGGCCCAGAACGTTGCCTACACCTACGATGCGGGAACCTACGGCAAGGGCCGCTTGACCGGCATGAACGATCCTTCCGGTGATACCGTCTATGCCTATGACGCCAAGGGCAACCTGACAACCGAGACCCGCACCATCGGCGGGGTGGTTTATACAACCTCTTATACCTATGATGCCGCCGGAGCCATGACCGGGATGAACTATCCGGACGGTCGCACAGTGACCTATGCGCTTGACAGCGCCGGCAGGGTGACAAACGTAACGACCACTCAAGACGGCGAAACCCAAATCCTGGCGGAAAATATTCAATACGCGCCCTTCGGCCCCATGAAGAATCTGGCCTACGGAAACGGCATCTCGCTGACCCGGTCCTATGATGATCTTTACCGGCTGACCGGCATATATGCAGGCAGCGTTCAGGACCTCGGGTATTCATTGGATCCCGTGGGCAACATCACGGGCATTACCGATAATCTGGATGCCGCAAGGGATCAAACGTTTGGTTACGATGACCTGTATCGGCTGACGGCGGCTACCGGCATCTATGGCACCATGGGGTATGCCTATGACAAGGTGGGCAACCGCCTGACAAAGACCGCAAACGGGACAACAGACACCTATACCTATGAACAGGGAACCAACCGGCTCTCTCAGATCACGGGTGAAAATCCACAGAGTTTTACCCTGGATGCCAACGGCAACACTACCGGCATGGGAGATAAAACCTTTGCATACAATCAGAACAACCGGCTGATCCAGGCCGCGGAAAACAGCATTAACCTGGGCGAATATGTATACAACGGCCTGGGGCAGAGAGCGGTCAAGATCGCCGATGGTGAACAAACCAACTACTTGTATGATCTCAACGGCAACCTGATGGCCGAGGCCGATCAGCATGGAAACGTTCTCAGTGCGTACATCTATTTGAACGGCCGTTTGCTGGCTGCCGTAAAATCCGATAACATAGTAGAAGCCGCAATTGATATTGATCCAAACACCTTGAATATTAACAGCAACGGCACATGGATCACCGCGTTTATCGAGCTGCCGGAGGAATATGATGTGACGACTGTTGATCCGGCAACCATCACATTAAACAGCGCGGTTTATGCTGAAAGAAGTAATATCGGAGACCATGACCAAGACGGCATCCCCGATTTAATGGTTAAGTTTGACCGCGGGCAGGTTTGTGATATACTGGCGCCAGGTGATGCGGTTGAGATTGTCATCGCGGGTGTGGGTGAGGGGTTCCGGTTTATCGGAACCGATATTGTCCGGGTGATCAACGAGGGCAAAAGACACCGACACCAGAATGCGGAATCGAGCTTATCGGTTTTTGCATCCACGGCATCTGCTTCGCACAAGGGCGCCCTGTATTTTTATCATCTCGATCATTTGGGAACACCTCAGGTGATGACCGACGAAAACGGGGAGGTGGTCTGGGAGGCGGATTACAAGCCGTTTGGGGAAGCGGAGGTGAATCCGAATTCCGGTGTGGTGAATAATTTCAGGTTCCCGGGCCAATACTATGATGCCGAAACCGGACTGCATTATAACTGGCACCGGTATTATGATCCGAGTACGGGGAGATACCTGACGCCGGATCCGAGTCACTCAATACAGCCAAACGGAACGGGTATTCCCTATTTAATCCCAGCCCTATTAAAATCACCACAAAATCTAAATAGCTTCTCATACGCAGTTAATAACCCTTTAACCAGAATAGATCCGATAGGATTAATTAGCTGTGATGGTAATTGGAAGATGCAAGGTTGGGACAGGTTAGTTATGACATCATGTGTTTGCTATTGGCTCTGTGTTCCCTGTGATGGATCTGTGATTTGGGGAGGAAGCTACAGAACGCTTCCATCTACCATGGGCAATATGATTTTCCAAGGAGGAGGTGGGTTAGAAAGCGGTGACAGATGTTTCTGTGAAAAGCCTGGTTCAGAGAAAGATTGTAAGGAATGCAATTAAAATAACGTTGAGGATTGATGGGAGGCTGAAAAATGGTAGAACACAGAAAATACATAGTCATTCTATTTTGTATAATTGGCTTTTTGGCTTGTGCTATCTCTAATTCAGAATCAAATACTGATCCTTATCCAAATATCATAATACCCATTCTTAAAAGTGGTTACGATGTTAAAGAATTCATAGACAAATCAAAAAGCATTAAATCAGTTAATTATTTCGTAGAAAGTGAATACCCTGCAACAGAAGTTTTGAAATTCTATGACGAACAATTAAAAAAAACTGGTTGGGTCAGATCTTCAAGAAATGGTTTCGGGGGAAAAAAATGGGAATGTTTTTTTGATGGTACAATCAAAGGTGATCCTCAGGTAAGGCAATTACTTGCTTTATGGGTTAATAAGTCCCTAAAAATAGAAGCATTCCTTGCCTTGAGATATCTTAAATTAGAGAAGGACTGGGGAAATGAATTGCATGTTCAATGCCAGGTACAACCATTAATAGACAAGTCAAAGCTTGAAAATTTCTTAAAACAGTTAAAAAAAACTAAACAATACTCAAACTTCATGACTTTGCTCGATTCCTATCGCATATCAAATGGTGAAGTTAATATAGATAAAGCAATCAGCGAACATCCTGAAAATACGTACCTTAAAGAATACAAGAAGATTGTAGAAGAAGTAAGTCTCAAAAGATAAAAGGTGAATTCAACTTCAAAGTGCACCATAACCATATAAATGAATAGTGGACATGACAGGCTATCTGGTAATGTGAGGAGAACCACCAACCCACAACCAGAAGTGGAACTTTGGGGACGTAGTTGACAAGGTTGAATAAATATCGAATTTCGTAGACATCTGGTAAACTCTACTTTTAAGGAGGTGTCGGATGCCTCGGCAAGCCCGCCTGGATGCCCCTGGAACGTTGCATCATGTGATCGTGAGGGGTATTGAGAAACGTAAGATCGTCGACGATACGACCGATCGAAAAGATTTCATATCCCGTCTGGGACAGATATCCGCTGATACTGCCACTGCCGTATATGCCTGGTCGTTGATGACCAATCACGCCCATATACTCTTAAAAAGCTCATCTTTTGGTCTATCCCATTTTATGAGGAGATTGCTCACCGGTTACGCGTTATCCTATAACCGGCGTCACCGGCGTTACGGTCACCTGTTTCAAAACCGCTATAAGTCGATAATTTGCGAAGAAGATTCCTATTTTAAAGAATTGGTACGCTACATCCACTTAAATCCATTGCGAGCCAAGCTGGTGAAGAGTCTGGCTCAACTGGATCGTTATCGCTGGTGTGGGCACTCGGTTGTAATGGGTAGACGAAAAAACGATTGGCAGGATATTGATTACGTACTGGAGTGGTTCGGCAAAACAGAAGGTGCTGCCAGAAAGAGCTACCGTAGATTTATTCAAATGGGTATTGATCAAGGCAGACGGCCGGAGTTGGTTGGCGGCGGATTGATTCGGTCCATGGGAGGCTGGTCGCAAGTCAAATCCATCCGTTTATCAGGGATGCGCGAGCGTTCGGATGAGCGGATACTGGGCAACGGAGAGTTTGTCGACCATCTGTTGAAAAAGGTAGATAAAAAGATAGAATACCAATTTCAAGGACATGATCGCCTGAAAAAGGTAGAACAGTTCATAGCAAAGATGTGCAAACAAGAAAAAATGAATATTAAAGAGCTTAAATCCGGCAGTCGGAGGGGATCAATATCGAAGGTAAGGCGTAAATTAGCGATCAGTATAGTTGGCGACTATGGAATTTCATTCGCTGAAACAGCACGTCAACTGGGCGTATCGACATCGGCTATTTCGAAAATTATCAGCAGAGCGGAAGAATAGTAAGTCAACCTTGTCAACTACGGCCCCGAAATTCCGTCCCCTAAATTCTTCTGTAAAATATTCTACAATCCATTAAGTTACTTCTCTTCAATATCTTCCATCGGACCATCCTTGGATTGAGAGTCGTCGGATAAATTTATATCCTCTTTCTGCTTTTTAGGTTTTGCAGGTGAACTGTGCCAGATAGTTGGCTCTGTAAAGCGTCTCCAGCCCCACTTAAGAATACCTACAAGAGCAAATGATATCCAAAGTGCCCAGGCGAGCATAGCGATCCGGTAAGCAAACATGGGGACTGAATAAACCCATGCCCGGGGGAGGGTGTTGTCGCTCACGTCCTGATACCATCTTAGAAGATCACTTCTTGAACCGTTTCCTACGATGTTCATATCCGGGTGACCGAGCAATCCGTGAGAAATTGCAAATACCAGAGATCCCATAGCCAAAACGGTTATCACGCCAATACCGATTTGCATCAGATTAAAAGTTCTCTTTTCAATCGTTGCGGCTTTTTTTCTGATATCAAGGGCAATGAGCCAGCCGACTACGAGAAAGCAGGCTGAAAGGTTGCTCATCGACATCCCTATTCCCAGCAGAACCCAGTGGTAAAACTTAAGGGGTGTCAATCCTGTCCTAGAGAGGCCAAATGCCACAAGGATGATGATAAAGATGACGGACCAAAAGAGAACTGCAGGCCCTGCCAGCTGTTCGCCACCGACAAATAAGGGCCAGCGACTGCGCGGCAGAAAGAGATCAACACTTGCATTGACACTTTGGGTGCCGAGGTCAATTTCTGGAGTCCTAAATCGGGGGGTAATCCCTTCTGAATCGCGCCATTGAAGTTCAATCACTTGCTTACCCGGGGTAATAGGCAGAGGGACTTTCCTTGCCTCTTGGCGAATCGGCTGATCTTTTCCACCTATTTTAACTTCTTGGAGTTCTGCGTTAAGCGGCAATGAAATTATGTGCTGCCCCCCCTGACTGCTATTAATTGTAAGTGACAGTTTGGTATGGGTTGTCCGGCTACCCGGTCGTAATTCAAGGTGGCTTTTTTCAATAGTCATTGTTTGGCCCGCAATTCCGGCAGGGCGGGAAATCTTTAAGGTGACTTCTTCACCCGGCCATGGATGCCAGGTCGGGTACCATCTGTCCCCGGATTTATGAAGGATTACCGGAATACCATCCGTTTCCAAATGGTATATGGGGCTGACATCGACTTTCCATATTTCAGTCCAGGCATCTGTTTTTGAATGGTTCAGTATGATTGAATCAACAGGTTCTAAAAAGGATTCCCATGTCATGTTATCCTGGTTGGCCCGCAGGTTGATTTGGGCAACGCCGTTGTCAACCTGAACGCCTTCCGTCGTTACCGATTCTCCAGGCAGGAGAGGAATATCCATGACTATCGCCGAGCCTCTTGGGCTTATTCGCTGAACCCTGGTTTCAACTTTCCAAACCAGACCTAATAATATATTTCGCTCTACCAAGGTAAATGACGGGAGTAGGCCCGTCTCAAGGATCTCTGTTTTCTTGTCTTCCTGTTCAACAATTCGTTTGAATTGCAATTGGGTATCAAAGGTGCCGTCAGGATGAACTCCATCGACAGACCAGCCATTTGCCGTTATTGTTGCGTGATGAGGTTTTAAAGGAAATGGCAGCTGTAAGGTGTTTTGCTTTCGGATTGAGCCATTGAGTTTCAGGGTGTGTTTACCGGAGGGCACCAGTACCCACAAACTCTCATTTAACCGAAAGAGCCCCTTTGCATGGCTGTCATCCACTATAACTTGTTGGGGAAGCCAGTGTTTGACATGGCTTGGCAGGGGAACAGCCGTGTCAATTTGAGCGTCTACGCTGGCAACAATAGAGAGCTTTTCCGGAGTGATCGTTATTTTAATGTCCGAAATATCGGCGCAGGAAGGGAAACATTCATTTTTTTCAAGGAGTCTTTTCTGCAGCTCATTGAGCATATCCTGGGAAGGGATCTCGCCGGCCTGAACAACTCCTGGATTCAAAAAAGAAAGAATCAGAAACACCGATACAAGAAATGATTTCAAGTTTGGAAAATAAAATCCTTCACTGCGTCTGTATCCTATTCCGCACATTCCGAATGCCAGAAGGATAATCAAAAACACACGAATAAAAGAGAGAACAAGGTTTGTTTTAGGACCGATTAATGTCAATGAAATTTTTTGATCACGGGTCACCGGCCCGGACCAGCTAAAATTTATGGTTTCAAAAGGTTGCCATTCAGGGAGGCCCGGGCCTGTTTGGGTGAGGGCCTTTGGATCATACTGCATGACCTGGCTTTGATAATATGATGAACGGCCGCTTCCCATAGAATCTGCAACAACGCTCCGTTCCATATCCTTGGCCATTCCGACTGCTTTCTTTACCTCTTCCTGTTCCATGAGGACTTTTTCTTGGGCTTTCATTCGAGTTGGCGCTGAGGCCGTCTGCCGCTGCCGGGAATAATCCGTCATGGATGTCCAGGGCCTTGCCAATTGTGGGTAAATACCGACCCTGAGGGCCTGGATTGAATACGGTATAACAATAATCAAAAGCGCCAGGTAGGCCGCCATCTGATAGATTTTGACAGCCCGCTTGAATTTACTTTCAGGCAGGTGTTTAAGTAAGGCAAAACCGATCAACAAGGCCAGCCAGATATATCTCGGCGCATTCGGCTCATGATAAGTCAGTACCAGGGTTATAAAGGCAATTCCGGCCAGAGGTTTTGAAAAAAGTTTTGCCAGAGAAATGGTAAAAACAAGGACAATAAAGAAATCCAGGAGCGTCCAGCGTTTAACCCAGGTGTACGGAATATTGTCAATGCCTCCTGCGTTGATCAGTTTCCAGCCCGGCGGCAAATACAGCCTCCCTCTAACCTGCTGAAAATCATGGTCCCAACCGGTTGCCGGCAAAGTTGAGATATTTCCCTGGTAGCTGCTGTCCGCAGTGAGATTTAAAATGCCCTTTCGAAGCTCTACACCCGTTTTGTCTGTACCTTGACGATGCGTAATGAACTGTTCTTTTCCGTCAACAGCAATTCTGCCGAGTTCAATTGAGGGGCTCATTTCCAGCCGCCAGTTGGTATTTTTTTTCCCTCCGATATTGTCTTGGATCGTATACCCGGACCCATCAAAGCGTAACCATAAGCTGCGATTAAGCGTAAGCTGGTCAGGAGCCGGATGTGGATCACCACGCTTGATTTCTTTAAACCGAATGGTGTCTCCGGGAAGTAATCGGTAGGCAGGGTGTTTTCGCCAGGTTTGCGGCATAGAAGTTTGCTGGGGGTCAATCGACGGTACACCTTCAACTTCAACAATTCTTAAGTTGGAACGCGCATTAAATGACCAGATTTCCTGCTCCGGCCAGAAACCATCACGGGGATGTTCAAAGGAGAGCGTCTTTATCGGATCGATATGTCTGATTGTTAATACAAACCTGTGTCGGCCCGGGCGTACCTGCACCCGAATTCTCGCGTCCTGTTCCAGCCTGGCCGGAAGTGAACTTTGCAGGGATATTGGGATGAATTTATCAGGGGAATATATGGGTCCAAGAGTGATTTCCCGAGCGGATCCTGCAACATCGAGACTGACAGAGATCTCTATTCGGGTGGGAATTCTGTCATCAATTCGCCTGAAACTTTCTATCTTCAGGCGGTTTTCTATTTTTTCTTCCTTTTGATCTGTTTTCAACCACAATATTCCTGATGCATCAATATTTGGGAATTCAATTGTATTATCGTTCACAGACAGGGAGATGAGAGCAGTCTGACGTGGAACTTGTAAAAACTCAGGCAGTTTCGACCATGTGAAATTACCGGTAAGGGTATACGACCCTGGTTGCAGCTGAATACTCGGTCTGTCCTGTTTCAGGATGACAACCGCAGGTTTTCCATCAACCTTCACATCTCGGGGCCATTGTTTGCTGTTTCCCGGCAATGTTACCCAACTTTCATGCTGGATCTGCCAAGACTGACTGAATTCACCTCCATTTCCGTTTAAATTCACTATGAGTTCTGTTGGCCAATTGCACTGAAGTTCTTTGGGGTTGTTGTATTGAGGAATGCATTGCAATTGATCCTCTTTATCATGCAAGACCCAGTCAACCCAAGGTTTCATCGGGTCTGGAATGTTGGCGGCGATAGAGACGCAAGGTTGGTGGAAGACGAGTAGAAAAAGGGTTACCCAAAAGAATCTGAATATCCTGTTAAAAGTATTGCAATATATTTTCACTATTCTTCTCATTTTTATCTCCACAGGGAAACTCGCCGATTTCCTCTCTCATTTTTCCAGTATTCAACAAAGAATTCATAATCCCATTAATTCGACCGAACGTCAACGATGCGTAGGATCGGATAAAATCCATATTAGTTCAAGAAAAAAAACCTTGAAGATAGGGGTCAAGTCTACATTTGACCATTGGCCGCAAAAATGATAAGTTCAGATCATGTCGCGTCCACTTAGAATAGAGTTCCCGGGAGCATGGTACCATGTCATGAACCGTGGAAGACGATCTGAGGCCATTTTTTCAGAAAAAGAAGATTATTTTGAATTTTTTGATCTGCTGATTGAAATATCTGAGATATGGAATGCAAACATTGCCGCTTACTGTTTAATGTCGAATCATTACCATGTTTTGCTTCAGACACCTGAGGGCAATATTTCAAGATGCATGAGGCATTTAAATGGTTTGTATACCCAGAGATTCAATAGAAGGCATGGGTTCGATGGCCAGCTTTTTAGAGGAAGATATAAATCAATTCTGGTCTGTAATGACAGCCACCTGTTGCAATTGGTGAGATATATACACAAAAATCCTGTAAAGGCAGCTATGGTTAAAGAGATGCAGGATTATGAATGGAGCAGTTATAAGGGATATCTGTCATATTCAAGGAAATGGAAATGGCTGCATAAAGATTATATTTTTTCCATGATAACGCCCAAAAAGAAAGGGAGGTTGAAACCCTTTATTGAATTTATGCAAGATGACGATTCGCAAGAGGTCACGAATCTATTTTCAAAAAAGAATCTCCCGTCGATTTTTGGGCCTGAGAGCTTTATTGCCAAGATAAAGGAAAAATATTATTTCAGTAAAACCGATTATGAGATTCCGGAATCAAAAAGTTTGGCCCCTTTATCTGATGATATAATTTCGGCAATCTGTGGGTATTATAACGTATCGTTCAATGAATTGCTGGTTAGCAGGCGTGGTGTCTTCAATAAACCGCGCAATGTTGCCATCTATTTGTTGCGAAATATTCGAGGCGATAATCTAAACGATATAAAAAATATTTTTCAAATTAACGCTTACAGTACTGTAAGCAGCATCATACAAACGGTTTCAAAATTGACAAAATCTGATAGAAAGTTCAGACAACAAATAGAGGAAATAAAGAATAATATCTATAAAGGTCAAATGTAGACTTGACCCCTTTCTTTTAATGTAAATATTAGACAAACAAATTAGTGTTTCCTTATCACGGTCGTCTCTTTTTAAATTAAGAATAACTCCTGATTTTTTTTGGATTGATGAATAAAAAGATACTAAAGAAATTATATATTGATATCCTGCCCAATTTGCTCTTATGGCCGACCGTAGCCTACAGGAAGTGTCTGCGAAAGGTTACATTCATTGGTGTTACCGGAAGTTGCGGCAAGACGACGACAAAGGATCTCGCCGCGAATCTTCTTTCAACCCGCTTCCGGGGTGTCAAAAGCTTTGACAGTTACAATATATTTCTCGCCGTGATTCTGACGATCTTAAGCTCGCGTTTCTGGCACCGGTTCTGCATTATGGAGATTGCCACATGGGAGCCCGGAACAATTGATCAAAATGTTTCTCTATTGAAGCCACATGTCGCCATTGTCACCAACGTTAGGAATGATCATTACAAAGCATTCCGGGGCAGGGAGAACGTCCGTAACGAAAAAGTGAAAATAGTTCAGGTGTTGCCCGCGTCAGGCATTGCGATTCTCAATGCCGATGACCCACTGGTCCTTTCAATGAAAGAGGACACTCGGGCGAAGGTCATCACCTATGGATTCTTTGAGCAGGCTGATGTCAGGGCAACTGATGTCAGGTCCGATTGGCCTTCGAGGCTGAATTTTACGGTGTCTTACCGCAGCGAGACAATGCCTGTACGGAGCCGGCTGCTGGGTACCCATCTTGCCGGTTCAGCACTGGCCGCATTGAGCATGGCCCTGGCTTTGAATTTTTCCCTTTCTGACGCGGTTGGGGCCTTGAAGCATATAGAGCCGACAACACGGCGGATGAACCCTGAGTTTCATCCGGATAAGATTGCTTTTATTCGGGATGATTTTAAAGCCCCCTGGGATTCAATGCCGGAAATTATCGGTTTTATGAAAACGGCCCGTGCCACACGAAAAATTGCTGTAATAGGAACCATATCAGATTATCCGGGTAGTAGCGGTACTAAGTACAGGAAATTTGCCACAGCGGCCTCGGCGGTGATGGATAAAGTGATTTTCGTGGGGCGTTTTGCTCCTGACTATCTGAAGAAGCTGACAAAATTACCGGAATCCAAGATTCGGGCATTCAAACTTTTGCCGGAAGCGAATGGATATCTTTCGGGGTATCTGCAACCGGGCGATTTGGTCATAGTCAAAGCATCCGCTTCCGACCACTTGTGGCGGTTGGTCCTGAACAGGAAAAGGGAGATTGGTTGCTGGGCGACCCGGTGTGCATTTAAAGCAAAACCATGTGACAAATGCCGATACCTCTACCAGCATTGGGGGCCGGAGGATATTCCAGGAATTAGAAATCCTTTATCAATACTTTGGCAATGAAATAGGGGTCTTAATTATTAATTATTGGATTATATGGGGAGGGGGGGAAAGTTGTGTTATCTTACAATAAACACAACCTGATACCAATTCTTTCTTAGTACAGATATCATCAAAACGGAAAGGTCAAACCCTGTGAAATGGATCTGCCCTTATTGAGAAAAGAAACCCCCTCCCTCAGTTTTTTTGAAGTGTGTTTGAAAATTGCGAGGGCAGGGGTTTCGGTGTAGCCTCCCGTCTTTAAACGAAAGATGCCTGTCTGCTGTTTTCTGTGTTTATTTCATAATGGGTGACCCCTTTCTTAAGCGAAACAATGCAATGAACGGATTTTGGAAAACTCGCGGCGGGTATACTTTTAAGGCAAGGAGCGGCACGCCAGTGAAAATATGCGTTTTAATGTCGTCGCCGACAGAGGCAACCATTTTGCCCGACTCAGTTCCATTTTTAAACAAACATCAACATCCGGTTTTTTGAGCACTATTTATCCCTGGGTGATAGAAAATCAAATTTTCATGGGCGCACCGCTTGATCTATAGACTTCGATACGTTCCACATTCCCCAGCCTGATGTAATAATGCCTTGACTCTGTTGCGTATTTTATTGGCGGCCAATGCACGCCAGGAAAAATACCACCATATCTCACAGTCACTGCAGAGAGGCAAGCTGTGATATTCTCTTCGCATGTGCATCTCGCGCAGATGCGCGATGCCGGGTGAACGCCACAATTCCTTCAATGAGGAATCATGCAAATTCCCGATTTTCAATTTTTTTGAAGGATCCACACAACACGGCATTACATCCCCGTTCCAGGACATGAAAAGGTAGGTCCAGAGTTGGCCGCAGGGGAACCTTTTGAGGTTATTAAAAGTTTGATTGACCCTCGGATCATTCACCTGGCCGGCATACGAGTGAGGAGTTTTAATTCGAACACAATCGCCGGGCTGCAAAAGGGGCAGCCATTTTTCGATGAATTGCTTTTCATAAAGAGGGACACCGCTCAGTTTGAGTAATTGAAGATTTACAAATGGATAACGAACTTTGAGTTCGTTTTTCCTTCTCAAAAAATATTCGATGTTATCTGTTACACGTTCATAATCCTTTCTATCAGTGATTTGTTCGTATGTTTCCCGGTCGGCGGCATTGAGTGAAAGGGTGATCTCGTCAAATCCGGAATTAAGTAAGATCTCATCTGTTTTCTTTTGGTTCAGAAGCGTACAATTTGTGTAAGCCCTCACATACGGTATTTTTAGGGCTTTGATGTAACGGCTCATCTCCATCAATCGAGGATGCATCAGCGGCTCACCGAACCCCGTGAAAATGATGCTCCGCAAAGAAGCGTACCTGCGACATTCATCAACAACCTTTCTGAATAAAGCCATGCTTAGGTATCCTTTTTCGTCCGAAAGGCCGGATTGTGGGCACGTGCCACATGAAAGATTGCAATGGTTGGTTACCTCAACAGACAGAAAATTCGGAAAATTGTTCATCTTTCCCGGCAAAATGGTTTTTGCCAGTGCAACCGCTGCTTTGGGTCTTTGTTTGGACAATTGGGATGCTATTCGACGGATGTAATAGTTGCGCGGATAAGTTTTCATGGGTGCTCGGGTAGTGGAAAATAAAAACAGTTTGACATCCGAAGCACGGTTGCCGGTTAAGTCCTGACTTCGGGGGGACGAAGCGAAATAACTTCAAATTCTTCCAATCCTGAAATGGAGTGCTTTCTTTTGATGGCTCCGATTTTCCGATGATTGCTTTCATGCCCTTCATGGACGAAGATAATCCCTTTGAAATGCCCCCCATCAACACAAATCAAAGGGTTTTTTATCAAAAACTCGTTAAGATCTGCATCCGGCTTGCAAAGGGATAGATAGACCGTCCGGTACCTTCTCATACTTTTCTGTATTCTCATTCCCCATTTTTTCTTATACCAAAGGACCCCATCGGTCAGAAGAGGCCGACAGTGGCCGAAATCCAGCTCTCGATACCCCTGCTCTTTTGCCCAGAGAATTGTATACAGGTAGAGAGCGGAGATCGCTCCCTGCTTGACATACGCTTTTCTCCCGCCTCTGACGCCGAGATAACAGATCAGTGGAGGTGAGGTTTCATGATGAATCAGCATCCCCGAAACATACTCCGTTTCATTTTTCACCAGCAAAAGCTTTCCCCGGTGCATGAGGTTTTCCATTTGTTCGAAGGGCGCAAGGAGGGTTAGACGTCCATAACGGCCTGTGATGTAGGGAAGATACATTTCATCATAGAAGAAACGGAGTTTTTCTCGATCTCGAACCACCTCGTACTGGAATTGATGCTTTTTAATCAACCGCAAGTTGTTGGCGTGTCCCTTTTTTGCGGACTTCAGAATTTTATCAACCGGCATTGAGATGTCCATGGAGAATAGGATCCATTCCGGTATGGCGAGAAACCCCCGTCTTGTCATAAACCTATCAAAACATTGGTCCGCTTCAATTAAAACCATGTTTGCCTGGGACCTGTCGATTGAGGGGATCTTCCATATCGGTATTCTGGCTCGACGGTCTGTTTTTGTTTCGGAAGTGAACAACTGATCCAGGAGAAATCTGCAGTTCTTTTCACTCCCGGCAAGAAGTACGGTCAGTTCGGGATTTTCCGCGTACCGAATATTCCGATAAATATTAACTTCCGGGAAAATATCGAATACCAATAAATAAAGTCTCTCCGAAAGCAGGTACATCCGGTAGAGGAAGGGAAAGGTGATTTTTTGGAGCTTTCGCGGCAGTTGCTCATGGTAAAAATCCGCGAGAATTGTCAGCAAGCTCTTTTTCAAATAGATATCATTATTTTTCAGGAGGTTATACTGTCTTTAAACAAACTGCTTCCCCTCTACAGCGCTCTATGATTCATGTATATCAGAGGGAAATATACGTCAAGGGATCAAAGTATAAATGCAAACTGAGTTATTGACAATCAGCCTTTATCTCTGCAAATTTTTCTTTTCATCAAAAAAAACAAAAACGGCCATCTGTTTTATTAGGCCCTCGTGGACGTACCAATAAAAAGGGCGATTCAAGAGAATCGCCCCATACAAAGGTTTTGTTGAAAGGTTAACAATCTAACAAAGCCCTTGCCATATCTAATGGCCTCCCGAAATGCCGTTATTAACACCGGGTCAGAGCTCTTATTTTTACATTTTCATTTTTAATTGTGTTTGAAGATGCCCGGATGAAAAAATGTTCGAACATTAGAGATACTATCAGTTAAATCGATAAATGCCACCTCAAACTCCCTTTTTTAAAATAACCTTCGGACTGGGCTTGAGTCAAATTTCTTTGCTTTCGCCGTTTTGCCAATGCCTGGCTAAGCGCCTATTTCAATCTGCAAATTATTCTCTAGTCGGCTTAGGCTTGTCATGAAAATATTTTGATTCTGCAAATCCGGCGTAGCTATCCATCAAGCCGATTCTGGCCCAAGTGCCAACTTGCTCGACAAACTCTACGTCTTCGCCGGTCCCCAAATAGGCAATGACTGGTGAGTTGTTATCCGGTGAAATATGAACGTTAATCATTCCATCCGTAAATTCGTTCAAATTTCTGGTCTCATTTTGATTTAACGCATTGTGAACACTTTGAAAGAATGCCTCTTCAGTAGAGTATTCGCGTGATTTATTTTTTCCCCTGATTTTACTTTTCATCTTGGTGAGTTTCGGTGTAACTGTTTCCAGATAAAGCTCAGTGTCTACGTCTTGCCATTTCGCGTGGATGAATCCTTTCTGATTAAAGTTTTCAATTCTTAAAAGGACAAATTCCATTTCTCGAAGTTTAATGGCAGAAGTGACCATCACTTTGTCAAGAGGATGGGCGAAACTTTTTTGCTGTCCTACAATATGATTTTTGACTTCCTTAAGGGTAACGGGGATGACCGACAAGGCAGCGCACCCGTATAAAATCCCGATGGAAGCAATAAGGAATATAATATCTGTCGCTCTACGCATAAAACAGCTGGCATTGAATTTGCGGTAAAATAACATTATGAATAATTTACCTTATTTTCTTTATGTGTCGGATCTCATATTTGCCCATACCTTTTGCAGAAAAGTTTGCGGCTATTCTCAAAAGCGCCATGGCAACAAGGTTTTCAAACCTGTTTTCTTGATCATGAAGGAGTGACCAGTCGAAAAAGTATAGTTTTTTTTCTTTATTTGCCGAATATTGTCAAGACAATTATCCATAATACTGGAATATTGTCCGTGTAAAAATCCATACATTTAGAAGGTTGTCATCCGGAAAGGTTCCAAAATGAAAACGAAACAATGTAACAAACGGATTTTGGAAAACTCGCTACGGGCAGACTGTTTCAATAAAAGATTCCAGGTGACAGAACGGTCGCCCTTCGAAGTAAGTCGGATTGAACCTTTGTCAGTCCCGCATAATCAGATGCTTCTGCCCAGTGCGTTTCTATTTTATCAATCAATTCGCTTTTGACAAATATGGCATGTTCTTTTGTGAGTCCGAAAAGACCCGCCTCAGACAGCGCATTTTTCAGAGTGCTTGAGCGGCCCTGTTTTCCCACAAGGGAAAAGAGGGCCGCCCATGAAATTATGCGTTTCTCTCATCTTGAAAAGATAAAATGTAAAAAGGGACAGTCGTTCAGAATACGGTGTTATTTGATTTCTACTTGGCAATTTCCCGCATGCGTCCAATCAATAGCGGCAATCTTTCCTGACTGAACCTGTCAGGCGGCAAATGCCCCGGCAGAGCCTCAATAAAAATTTTCTCTTTCAACAAATTCGCAAAACGTGTGGCAAGAAAAGCGCTAAGTTTTCTTTCGGACTTCCGAACTTCATCAACGATTTCAGGTCTTCCATCCAGCACTGTCACGATATCCTCCATATCCGTGCTCAAAAGATAATCTCCTTTTCCTCGATAATCGAAAGCTTCTATCTTTGTGGCTAGAAAGTAGGGCGCACTCAACATTTGGATACGCTTGCCCGAAGGCAGAGTGACAGCTTCCGCCCTCGTAAACGCAGGTGAAAACCATGGATTTCCGAAACCCAAAATTTCTGGATTGGTCGGCATAACATCCAGGATGACGCCTTTGTTTTTCCACCGGCAGAGCGGTGCATCTGGACTGAGATCCTCTACGAAGCCTCTCTTTCGCAGCTTTTCGGATAGACGGTGGTATTCCGCTAATGAAGTCAATTCGACAATGACGTCGACATCCAGAGTTCCTCGAATTGGTGGTGCTGCCGGATCGGTCAGCAGCAATCCGGTGGCGCAAGCACCGAGAAAGACCATTTCATTGGCCAGTGAGCCTAATCGATGAACTGCATTTTCAAGAATCTCAAGGTTTGGGTTCTTTTGACGTATCATTCTATTTAAGCCGTTTTTGTATTTCATTAACGGCAATTTTTCGCTCTCGCGCTCGCCCGCCGCGAATAGCATCGACAAGCACTAAAAGCTCGTAAAGATTTCGATCCGTACGGGCTGCTTTCGGCACAGACTTATATAGTGGTGAAAAAGCCTCCCCGCGGACTTCCCCGTCCGCATCCGGCCAAACAGGTGGTGGTTCCGAAGATTTCGGGAAAAAATTATCTAAAGGTGGACCGGCATACCCTGTTGGAATACCACGGGTCAATTCCCCTTTATCCGGAATGAAAACGTACTTTAGCCCATAAATGATAAACTCCTTCATATTTTGGTTGCCGGGAAGTATCCTGTCTCCTTCCCGGATCGCCAATCGGGCGGCCAAGGCACGTTTCACAGCTGCATGGACTTCAGACGGACTCATCCCCAGTGTGAGCGCTACTGCGTTATATGACCAGCTGGATTGCTTCAGCGTCACAAGTTTCAACATGACGAGGACATCTTGCGGTTTTAAAATCATCCCTCATTCTCCTTTCGCGATTCGCGAATAAAGAATGCCATGGAAAAATCTTTTTGTCAACCCGTATAATTGCCTGAATTGGAGGGTGCAAACGGTGAATTCCTGTCGAATTTCTCAATACAAGGCGAATCATATCTGGATTAGTGATTAACACATCTGTTTTTTTGCCTAATTATTGGCCAATTACACGGATGTGAATCTGTTTGATAAAACTGGCGAGAAAAATAAAAAAAGGATACCAGGCTGTAATCCTGATATCCCTTAATCATTAAATAAGATTGGTACGCCCGGCAGGATTCGAACCTGCGGCCTACGGATTCGAAGTCGGGTTCACCGAAAAAACACCAAGTAGATAACGGTAAGAAAAAGTAAACTAATACAAACACTTAACGACCAATTTCCCTTCCGCCGATTTCACCATTTTTACCTGCTTTTACCCATGCCTTCTCCGAATTATGGCAAAATTATGGCAAAAATTTTTGGGTCGATACGGACACTAATTCCGTAGGCCAAAGGAGGCACGGTTATGAAAAAGATAGGGATTTGTAACAACAAAGGTGGTGTCGGTAAAACAACAGTCACATTATGTCTGGCCGGCGCTATGGCCCAGATGAACAAAAAAGTTCTGCTTGTTGACATGGACCAACAAGGTTCTTTGAGTTCGTCATTTCTGCCGGATATTCACAATTTGTCACTGGTAATCACCGATGCCATTCGTGACGACCTAATACCAATCAAAGAAATCATCAAACCCACAAAATATGAAAACATCGACATTGTTCCGGCCAATTTGAGTCTTGGGAAACTTGAAAGCGAGTTAATCTCTGAAAGGGACTCCCACTATTACCTTGCGGACAAACTTGAGGAGATTCAGGATAATTATGATGTCATTTTGGTGGACTCACCGCCCAATTTAGGTCTCGCGACGTGGTCGGTTTTAACGGCTTCGGAGGGAGTGATCATTCCCCTGGAGGCTCAGGATTACAGTGTCAAAGGTACAGGGTATGTTCACGGTCTGGTCCAGAAAGTCAAGAAAAGGGCAAATCCAAAGTTGGATATTATCGGGTACATCATCAATCGATATGACGGCAGAAGGCGGATCGAGCAAGATTTTAGGGCGATGATTGAAAAGCACCTTGGTGAAAAGGTTTTCAAACAGGTTTTGAAAGATTCGGTCATGTATGTAGAATCGGTAACCCTTGGAAAACCGATCACCTTTTTCGCACCAAAGAGTGAGCATGCTGAAGCCTTTCGACAGATTGGAAAGGAGGTCCTGAATGTCTAAGAATTTTGCGCAAAATGCTGAGGACAATTCAGTTTTTCTCATCCCAACGGATACGGACAGCGAAAGGATCAAAAAAGGGGAAAGAGCGGATACAAGCCCTTTTAGGGCTGCCAGGCTCATTGATATCGACCGGATTAAACCGGACCCAAACCAGCCGAGGAAAACATTTGTTCAAAAAACATTGGAGTCTCTGGCCGAATCCATAAAAGAATTGGATGGGATCATCGATCCACTCACCGTCGAATATGACGATCAAGATGATGTTTTCAGAATCATAAGTGGAGAGAGACGGTACCGGGCGGCTAAAATGGTAGGCCTTGAGAAACTTCCCTGTGTTGTAAAAGAAATCGATGATCAGAAACGCTTTCTGATCCAATTGATTGCCAACCTCCAGCGGGAGGATATTCCTCCCCTTGAGGAGGCTGACGGTATAAAATATCTGGTTGAAAATTATGGCTATACTCAGATGAAAATAGCCAAAATGTTCAACAAATCAAAAAGTTATGTCAGCCAAATCCTGGGATTGGAACGGCTTTCGGAACCTGCCAGGGAAATAGTTCAGACGTCTGAACTATCCAAGGAGGTTCAGATTCATGCATCAAAGGAAAAAGACCCTGAAAAACAACTGGAGATTCTGACAAAAGCATCTGAGGAAAGAAAAACGGTAAAGCAGATTCGGAACGAACAGAAAGAATCCAAAACAAACAATACTGAAAAGCTGAAGGAAAGATCCGATAGAGATGGAAAAAAAGAGCCAACGGTTTCGGAGACCAACACGTTTAGCGAATGGACCTGGGAACCCCGTGACCGGAGATTTGTGCTCACTCTTCGATTCAAGCAAGAGCATAGTGAAAATAAAAAGACCGATTTAATCCAGAAATCATTGGAGGAAGCCTTAAAGCATGCACAAGATTTAAATTAAAACCTTGATTAACATGAAGGAGGTAAAATTATGAACAAAGCAATTTTGATCGGTAACCTTGGAAGAGATCCTGAAATCAGTTATACTCCGAGCGGTATGGCTGTGGCCAAATTTAGCATAGCGACATCTGAGAAATGGAAGGATAAAAATACCGGAGAGATGCAAGAGCATACAGAATGGCATCGCATTACTACATTCGGCAGACTTGCTGAAATATGTGAAAAATATCTTTATAAAGGCAAACAAGTTTGTATTGAAGGCCGAATTAAGACAAGCTCATGGGAAAAAGACGGCATTACAAGATATACTACTGGGATAATTGCATCCACAATGAAGATGCTTGGCGCAAGGGTTCCAGAAGGAGATTACAATCTGCCGAAAACATCAGAGACTTCGGAAGACTCATGGCCATCGCAACCGGAAAACCAAGAAGGTGATATTCCGTATTAAGTCTATTTGTTGTAAATGTTCAGACGTCTGAACTTTCCAACCCTAAGTCTAAACTTGAAGTGCAAAATTATCCCGGTTATAAAAGTAAAGCTTTTTAATGATGGACATATTTTGTTATTTAATGCGTTATAATAAATAGAGGAATGCTTCATGGTCGCCTGGAAACCAAAAGAAATAATAATAAACGATAAAGTCAGAAACGACCCTGTTACGACTCATTTTGTCCAGCAGTGCTCAGGTGTTCCGGTTAAATATACGGACAGTGGAATTCCCCAAAAGATAGTTCAAATTTCTGACATTTTGAGTAATGCGGGCAATTCAATGTTAGATAAAATTCTGGCTGGAAAGGGCGTGGTCTATATTGCACCTGCAACTGATATTGTTGACACATTCATGATGCCGGATGATCGCATGATATGCCCTCATTTTGATCGGCTCAAGCTGGCATCCAATGGATGTTTTTACCAGTGTGATTGGTGTTACCTGAAGCTGACATACAGGGCCGCATTCCCTTTCATAACGGTCAGGGCCCAGTACGACAAAATTAAAGAACAGCTCCACAAAAGATTGAGCCAGACAACCGATCCTGTCATATTCAACACGGGTGAGCTTGCAGATTCACTTTCCATGGAACACCTAACGAGAGCGGCAAGGGAATTCATCCCATGGATTGGCAACACGAAAAACGGCTACCTGTTCATGCTCACCAAAAGCGACAATGTGGATGATATTCTGGACTTGCCGCATAACAACAGGACGATAATTGCCTGGAGTATGAACAACGAGATGGTATCACGAAAGTTTGAAATCGGAGCACCGCCGTTTGAACGCAGGATTAGTGCTGCCGCCAAAGTACAAAAAGCGGGCTACCCGGTACGGATAAGGCTGGATCCGATTGTTCCTTTTGAGGGCTGGCGAGATGCCTATTCAGAGACTATAAAACAGATTTTTTCCAAAATAAGTCCTGAAAGGATCACCCTCGGGACGCTAAGATTCGAAGAAGGTTTCTACAACATGCGCAACAGCATTTTTACATCCGGTCCTGATTTGCCAAATTTTATAGAAGATATGCAGCCCATGTTCACGGCCAAAAAATTCCGCGGATCCAAAAAACCTAAATCCGGCAAATACAGTTTTACCGAGGAGAAACGACTATAGATATTTGGCTTTATCAGCCAGGAAATCAGGAAATACTCGGACTGCAAAATTGCACTCTGCAAGGAGTCTGCTTCTGTGTGGAAAAAATTAAAAATGCCATTATCAAGATGTAGCTGTGTCTGCCAACTGGATTACGCAAACGTGTCATAGCAGAAATTTGTAATGGGCATCTTTTGGGGTTTCCAACTTGATAGTATAGGAATTTCCTTTTTTAGAGCGGCGAAGCCGCGTTAGATAGAATCGCAAAGCGATTGTATAACTTGTTTCAAACAACTCACTGATACGGGTGCGAAAAGTCGCGCCGCACAGTTCAATCGTTAAATTAGCTATACGGCTATCATGGTTGACCGGAACCATTCATTGAAAAATTGCAGAATGTCTATTTCATTCCCCTCTTTTTGTTTTCAGGATCTGTCCACAAAATATAAGGTTGTTAAGGTAGTTCTGAAGTCAGACATATCAAAGGTTTTTGAGGTGGATGATATTTTCATCTTTTGGCAAATACCTGCAGGCTATTTTAAATAATTTGTGCATGTTTTGCACGGACGGCCCCTATAACAAAAAAGAAACGCCTAAAATCAACCCCGTTTACCTCCTTTTCCATGTGTTCGTCATGGATTCCTTTCATTCTTTCTATTCAAGCATAAACCTTTTGTATTCTATCTACAGTGGCCATAATCTCCTCAACCAACCACTTCGGCTTAATAACTTTCGCTTCATATCCAAAAGACAGTAACCATGAAACCATCTCTGGTTCTGAGGATGCACTGAAATTCAACCTTATCTTCCCATCCTTCTTTTTAGTTATCTTTTGATCTGGACTCCATATACGTTCCGATACAAATCGTGCCGCCCATCCGGAAAATTCAATTTCGACCTTAAAAGCATCTTCTTTAATTACACCAAAGTTCTTATTGAAAGTGTTCTCAAAGTCATAATCCTTTGGAAATTCGTATGATCTATCAGTGATTTCAATATTTTTAATTCGGTGCAATGGGAGAATTGGGTCAAAATCCGGTTCTTTATATGGTTTGCCCGGAAACTTTGCCATTCTCACATGGAGGTAAATAGTATCCTTATGTGAAAATATCTTTAGAGGCTTTATATAAAAAGTTTTAGCCCTGGTTGCACTTAATCTTTTGTAAGAAATTTCGCAAACCTTGCGTTCATCCATTGCTCTTACTAATCTGCGGATGATTTCGTGATGATCAGTATAATCGATACTCCCAGGCATAAT
>JBHPCZ010000030.1:0-33880 GCA_042573625.1 Thermodesulfobacteriota bacterium | reverse complement strand
ATGGAGAATGATTATTAAACAGGCCAACGGCTCTGGCAAAATCTTTTTTAATCAGAGTCTTCATGAGGCGTGCATAATAGGACGCCGCCAGATCTTTATAGTTGTCGCTATAACTATTGTCGTTATAAAAATTAAAAAAATGCGTTAGGGCTCTTTCATTATTGGTTTCACGGGCAAGAATATCTTCATAAAGCCTTTTAACTTCCATTTTATTTAAAGAGTTACGGCCAAGCCGTTCTGCCTTCGCTTCAATGGATTCGATCAAAGCCTCTTTGTGTAATTTCATGATGTAACCCAAAAAAAAGCCGCACAAATATCCGCCGACATGGGCCCAAAAATTGATCCGAATAAACGGCCACTCAAATAGGGCCACGCTTCCCGCCACATCTCTCGCAAAGAAGAGACCAACCAGAACAGTTCCGTGTATTCTGATGGGCATTGATATGAAAGGGATGAACAAAACTGGAAAGCATACAATGACCCGCGCGAAGAAGCAGCGAACAACAAAAAGACCCAATATGCCGGCGACAGCCCCTGATGAACCTATTGAATGAAAGTTTTCCAAAAAAATCGTTGACTTCAAGTGAACGGCCTGAAATTTGAGCAGGACAATGACCATGAATTGGGATGACACAATACACAGGAAATAGATAAACAAAAACCGCAGCGATCCGACCCTGGACTCGATCGCGCGCCCAAATACCCACAAAAACACCATATTCCCCAGTAGATGGAATAGATCTCTATGGAGAAAACAGCTTGAAAAAATTGAAATTATTAATTTTATCAGCAGCGGGTCACCATGCGGAGGGAAGGCACCATTTTTCAAAGTTTCTTTTGAAGAAATGATAAACAGTAAGGCATTTGCTATAACTAATGATGAAACCGCCCAGGGAAAGGTTCTTGTTTCAAGATCAGTCCCTATTACAAATCCAGGTGGGAACGGCCTGATACGCCATAAAAAGTGATTTGCTGATGTATCACCACTTAATACGCATGAAGAAAAAATGCTTGTAAGCATAATGACAAATATTAAAATCACAAGTAGGGTAAAGAAAAACGAAATAGACCCATATAATTTTGGCATTAAAAAGCCGACAATTATTGGTAGAAAAAATGCGCCGATTAAGGGGTAGAGATAAGATTCCTTTTTTGCATTGGCATATGGCTGCGGCAATGTATTAAGTGGTGTTGACATTGTTGAATCAGGCTCGATTAATACCTGCTGCCCTTTACAAACAGGGGCTATAGATCCAGTTGGCTTAGAGTTTTTTGACAACGTTAAGGATTCACTAAAGCCTCATTGTGCAATCCGATTTGATAGCATCATGTTCAAATATGACGAATAATATTTCTTTTTATTACGCCTTTTCGCATATCTTATCCTTTATCGCTTTTCACAGCTTGCCAATCAACGAATCCACTTATTAATCATTTCGAACAGAGCATGGAATTATAAAATTTTCCTTAGTGTCTATATTAATTCGAAAAGTCCTATTTGACCAGAAAAGGACAGCTGGCAACAGCAAGCGCATTCTCCCCCCTAAATTTTAAACGTCATTCTATAAAAAACCAATTTTTTGAAACGCATCCCGTTAATACACGTCTAATGTACTCATCCACATGAGAAGAATTATAACTTGCCAATTAGATCGTAGGACTATGACGACGAATCCAAGAAAATTTGATTATTCGGACATTATCGAAAGAATCTGCGACTGCGGTTACCAAGCCTATCTAGTTGGTGGTGTTGCCCGTGACATCCTTGCGGGTGAGGACCCGAGCGATATGGACATTGCCACGGACGCTACCCCCGACGTGGTAGAACTGCTCTTTCGAGATCGAAGGGTTAAAACCGTGGGTAAATCTTTCGGGGTCGTTCGGGTGGACGGATGTGAAGTAGCAACTTTCCGGCATGATCGCTATTCGGGACTCGATGACAAGGCTTGCGAAGTGTCTTACGCAGAGACAATTGAAGAAGACCTGGGCCGGCGGGATTTAACCATCAATGCCATGGCCTTTTGTAACCGTTCAGGGGACATTATTGATCCCCACAACGGTAGAAAAGATTTAAAAAACCGCACGATCCGATTTGTCGGGAACCCTAAAGACAGGATTTGCGAAGATCCAAACCGGATAGTAAGGGCGTGCAGGTTTCTTGCGAAGATAGACGGACAATTTTCAACCGAGACTTTCGAGGCTATAAAGGATTACACATTCTATGTTCGAGACCATGTGGCACCGGAGCGCCTGAAAAGTGAAATTATGAAGGCCATGAATATTCAGGCTGCTTCTAGGTTTTTTTATGCCATGCATAATATAGGGGCGCTTCAGTATCTCTTCCCGAGCATGGATAGGTGTTACAACCATCCTCATGGGTCTCACCACCTCGAGGATGTGTTCGACCACCTCATGCTATGTGGAGATTCCATATCACCCAAATTTCCTCTTCTGAAGCTGGCAGGTTATCTCCACGATGTGGGTAAGCCTCCAGAATATAAGCTCGATCAAAAAACAGAAAAATACCATTTTGGAGGACACGCTTCAACTGGAAGCGAAATGGTGAGATCTGAGATGAGCCGCTTAAAGTTCAGCAACAAAGAGATAAATGTCGTGACATTTCTCATTGGACTTCATATGAAAAAGGTGAGAAATATCTCTCGCAAGTCAGCCAGGCGTCTCCTGGCAAATCTTGAAAGCCGGGGAATCGGATACAAGAATTTTCTCAGACTCCAGATAGCTGACAGAAAAGCAAATCTCGCAAAGCAACCCTATGGGTTCCATGATATTAAGGAGATGACCATGGTTATCAAGCGAGAGCTGTCAACGCCTTTTTCCGTAAATGACCTGGCAGTGAATGGAAGAGAGGTGATGGAGATTCTCAACATTCCTCAAGGCCCGAAAGTGGGCGAGGTCCTCAACGGTCTGTTCGATCATGTCATGGATAAAGGACAGGAAGCAAATGACAGACAAAAGCTTTTAGCCATAATTCATGGAATGAAATAACTGTTAACCCATATTCATCCACTCCCCGTACTTGTTTTTCAAAAAGGAAGCTCGGGGAGTTTGGTGGATAAAGGCATGGATTCAATACTACAAATAAAACGCATATGGCGAATCTCTCTACCCGAACAGAAAGAGGCGCATTCGATTCCTGTAACGATTAAGTCTTCACAAAAATCTTACAAGCCGCACCGGTTTCATAGCCGCGGTTGAGTCCTGACGTTTGGGTGCATTGTTCGATTGATTAGGAGGAAAATATGGACTTAAAAAAATCTGAGATAGTTGATGTGTTAGACGAATTCAATTCTCAGTGCACACTCAATATGTACAATGCTGGTGTAAGTCAAAATGTGACTGTTCCACTTCCTATCCGCGGAATTACGATTTGCATAGAGCTTTCAAAGCCCGATGACGATCCTGAAGTTGATACAGAATCCGGAAATTGCAAAAAAAAAATTGGCGGAACTTCCCATTCAAAATCATAAGAAATTGGCATCTGCTACGGGTAGAATCGACATTTAGCAACCACCTTCTCCCCTACCCACTGTACAAGATCGTGGATTCCAATCGTACAGAATGTTAATAATGAAAATTCATATAAAAAATAAAAATGCCAGGTGCATTCTCAATCATTTTTCTAAGATTCTAGGAGGAAGTAATTTTGTTTTTCCTCCGCTCCCAAGGGATAATCGGATAATGTTCTATAAAAGAGATCGGGACGATTTCGATTTTTTATCAAACTTCTATCCAGCCTCAATAATCCTGGATGAGATCACATGGCCCAGCGTTGAGCATTACTATCAGGGTCAAAAATCACACAACCCCGATTATACATCAAAAATACTGCAGAAGGACATCGCTTCATGGGCGAAATTTGTTGGGGATAGCCGAATAGGAAATCCGCATATTGCTAAAAAATCATGGTTTAGGCGGCATCCCGGTGATCTTCGAACGGATTGGGACGAAATTAAAGAAGATGTAATGCGGCGAGCAGTGAGTACCAAGTTTTATCAGAATGCTGATCTCAGAGAGAAATTGCGTAGAACGTGGCCTGCGAAGCTGATAGAAGATTCCAAAAGGGATCCCTACTGGGGATGGGGTGAAGATAAGTCCGGGAAAAATATGCTGGGAACAATTCTGATGCAGGTTCGTGACCAAATCAGAAAAAGTTGAGCAAAACACATCTATAAATTTTTATACAAGACTTCTTGGTTAATACCATGTCTCATCAATAGCATTTTGATCGCTACAAATTGTTCACAGGATCTTTGTGATGGAACCTGTATTCTGCTGAAGGCTGGATGCCGGATAAAATAGGGAACTCCTTTATTTATGCGCCTCTACGGAAAGCATTGGGGTGAAAATAAGTGACACATGAAAGAAAAGTAGGCATAGATATTTTAAGGGTACGACGCCCTTCCCAGGTGCCATTTATCTTTTTACCGTTTTATCCGGGTAAAAACATTACTGTGCATGCCGCTCATCCTGCTATTTTTTTGAAACAAATTCAATTTTCTACCGTCTTAAATTATAAAATCGTCTCGCAGTTTTATAATTTAAAAGAAAGAAAGGTGGAAAATGAAAAATACCGAACCTCACAAAGCAAAAAAATCAGAAAGCCTGAAACCCAAATCTGCAACATCCAGCAGCACATATCTCAAAACAATCTATAAAAAGATACACAATGCCGCAAACATAGATAAGATATTTGTTCATCTACAGGACGACATAACCACATTATTTGATGCAGAGCACTTAATCATCTACGTTATCGATGGAGTAAAGCGCGAGCTGTTCCCAAAATTTCTTACCGATAACGCGCCTGCGGGGCGATGCCGGCTATCAGTTACCGTTTTACCGGGGTATTGTGCTTTAAACCAAAAGCTTATCAATATAAAGAATGTTTATGATACCAATGAGCTTGCATCAATTGATCCGAATACAAGATTCGATCATAACAGGGATGAAAAATTCAACTTTAAGACCAGACAGGTTCTTTTATTTCCGATTGTTCTAAAAAATGTTCTTATCGGTGTCATTGAACTGATAAACAAAAAAAGCGGCTTTTCTTTCTCAGCAAAGGATGAAACATACATAAAGCAACTGGCTCCGATTCTTTCGTCTGCCCTTTCTTCCGGGAAACAGGAAGCGATGGTTGTAAACGAGAGTCATGAAAAGTTCGATTATCTCGTAAAGAGTAACTTCCTCTCCCGCAAAGATTTCAATGATGCCATAGAAATTTCAAGGCAAAAACAAGACCCTGTAGAATCAATATTGATAAAGGACTTTGACGTTCCGAAGAAGGCGGTCGGCGAATCTTTAAGTGCATATTACAAACTGCCGCTTCAGGAATACGACCATCGGATTGTCGAGCTTCCGGATAGCCTGATAGACAGGCTGAATGAATCTTTTTTGCGCAGCAAACTCTGGGCACCTCTGCGCCTTAAAGAGCAATCGATTGATATTGCTCTAAATGACCCTCACGATCTACATACGCTCGAAAAGATTAAGCGTCTGATTAAAAAGAAAAAATTCAAGTATTATGTGGCACTGAAGGAGGATATTCTTTCGTTTATAGATCTTGTTTTCAACAAGAGACCGCTAATACAACCTTCCATCGATGATATTTTGCTGGACCTTGAAATTGATGACGAAGAAATCGACGATGCTGAGGAAGACGAAAATAGCAGCGTTGTCGTAAAGGCTGTAAACAGAATTTTATCTGAAGCCTGCAAAGCAGAGGCTTCGACGATACACATCGAACCCGATTCCAAAAATAAAAAAATCGTTGTGCGGTTTAGGATGGATGGTGTCTGTTCTTTGTATCAGGAGATCCCCTATCAGTATGGGGCTGCCATGGTATCGCGCATTAAAATCCTGGCAGGTCTCGATATAGCCGAACGATGGAAACCACAGGCCGGCCGGATATCTTTTAAAAACCACAGCGGATTAAGCATAGACCTCAAAGCCATGACCATCCCTGCTCGATGTGGAATTGAAACCATTGCCGTTGATATTTTGCAAACGGATAAAGTGGTTCCGCTTACGGCGCTAAATTTTTCAAAACACAATTTAAAAACTTTCACGGGCATTATTTCAAGACCACACGGGATGATAGTGGTCTCCGGCCTTCACGGTATTCGTCCGTCAAACATCATCTATTCAGCGTTGGAGCATATTAATAAGCCGGAAATTAAAATATGGATTGTTGAAAAGAGTTCCACGACACATCTTGCCGATTCGAGTCAGGCAGAAATCAACCCCAGAATAGGATTTGATACGGCCAGCGGACTCAGAGCAATCTTGCAGGCTGATCCTGATGTCATCATGGTTGGAAATCTGAATGACACTGAAACCGTATCGATTGCTGTTGATGCATCTTTATCAGGCCATTTGGTTTTCTCTTCCCTTTCCTCAGGCAATGCCGTTGATGCGATTATAAGGCTGTTGGACATAAGCATGAATCCTTATGCCATTGCCAACGCACTCTTGGGCATATTGGCAGTGAGCCATGTCAGGAAATTGTGTCCTACATGCCGCGAAAAATATCATCTTTCAAAAACAGGATTTGATGATCTCCTAAGTGCCCATGGAAGTAAAATCTGCGAGAAAACCGGCATGCGATATCGACCTGCAATGGCTGTCTATCGTGCAAAAGGGTGCCACCTCTGTTCAAACACCGGCTACAAGGGATTGCTGGGGATTCATGAACTGCTTGGTGTGACCAAAACAATAAAACAGATGATCAAAAAACGTACGGACCCTGAAAGATTATTTAAACAGGGCAGTGAAGACGGCATGATCCCCATGAAACAGGACGCCGCAAACAAATTCTTTCAAGGGTTGACAGACGAAAAAGAGATAGATCGCATCTTGTCAACGCTTTTCGAATGTTAAGAGAATCGAGGTGATAAATGCATGAAACAGAAAAATACAGCCACGATTTTTCATTACTTGATGAATTAAGGCATTCCATAGAAACGGGTACCGGCGATTACATCAGAACCATGCCGTTATGTACGTATCAGGCAAAAAACCAGCCTGTCTCCCTGGATATACGGGATATATTGCTGATCGGAGCAATAACGGAATCCGACATACTTCTGACCGGAAAGACCGGAAGCGGAAAGACAAAACTGGCTTGCGGCGTCATGAAAGGTCTATTCGGAATGGATGGATATTATGCCAAGACCACTCTTCCCACCATGAATCCATCAGAGTTCATGGACATTGATTTCCCGGCCATCCTGGAAGGCAGAAAAACGCTCAGAGAGGCGGTTTCCGGTATCTCTAGCCTGGTCAAGCCTGGAATAGTGCTGAATGAAGTCAATCGTGCGCCGGCAGTGATTCAGTCATTGCTCATCGCGTTTTTGGACAGAGAGCTCGAGATACAAGGCGTTCCGGTAGAAATGGGAAGAAAGTGGCACGGCGGATATTACCAACTCAGAATCCTAACGATAAACGAGGGGGATATCTACCAGGTGCAAAATCTTGATCCGGCCATTCGAGACCGTATGACTATCGAAATACCGATTGATGCCTTCCCGCAGACCAAGAACGATATCTACAACATGCTCAAAAATAACCCGTTCGTTCATCATGAAGGTAGAGATTTCAGCGGTTCGAGGGCAATTTCCCAAACAGAGCTGCCGGACAACTTTGAGAAAGTTGTACAGTTACGCATGACTATTGAAAATATCCCGGTGCACCCTAGAGCAAGCCTGTTTCTAAACTACCTCTCAGGCCTGAGCCACTGCATCCGCGCACCTCGGGGCAACAAAGAATCTATTATTCTCTCTCCTGAAGTTTGTGAAGGGTGTCACCACATGGCAACATTTTATAACCTGTGCGGAAACATATTGGCCCCATCTGCCCGCAATCTTATCCGTCTCCAGCGGATGGCCAAAGCTTTTGCATTGTTTCGGAGCTGGCGTACCGGCCATATGGAGGATCCGATAGTGCTTCCGGAAGACATCATTGAAGCAGCGCCGTTTATTCTTTATTCAAAACTGAACCTGAACCCTCTCTGGTTGCGTACTGCGGGTGATCGAACCCGTCCTTTTTTAGGCGATCGCTGGACTGCTGTTCGTGAAATTCTCTCATGGCTGTTCAAAGAACGCTTTTCACCCCTGGTGGCTCCGAAATCGGGCATCGGAGAGCTTGTTCATATGATCTATAGAGGCCAGCCTTTAATATTGGCGGATTGGGAAAAGATACACAACTACATCCTGGAAAAAGATCCATGGGCTTGTGACCCTGCAATGGTACGTGAAAATTTATTCCCCGGAAGGCAGGCATAATATGATTGATACCATTCGCGATATGGCACGGAAACGCTATTGGCGGTTAAAATTGACTGAAAAGCCCTGTAGCAGCCTGATCAAAGCCGCAATCAGCCTGCGGGACTGGACCTTGAATTTCCAGCTCGACCCCGGTGTTAAAGTTGGCCTTGTATCCTGTGGTATTGGAACAAATGAACATACGGTCCTGGCCAAAGGGCTGGTGCGTCACGAAATGGGACACTGGGAAGTATGCCCGTTTGATTCAGAGGGCGAATTTCTGATCACTGAACCTATCAGTCGGCTGGTTCGCAAACGATTTAAAAACAAATCCAAAAAGAAGATCACGGCATGCATCCAGCTGTTGTCGAACATGGTCGCCGACGTGATTGTAGACACTGTCATTGCATTGTCAGACAGAAAATCGACATATGCTGATGCTCAAGCCCTGTTTTTTCTCAAAGAGCTGAGGTTGGACCATTCTTTTTCTTCCTTTTACGACCTGTTTGTGCGTCTGAATCTGATGTTGTGGGGCAGTCGTTCATTGGTGTCGGAACGCATTGTATTGAACCTTCCTGATTATGGAAACGACGGATTTCTTGATGGTATCAGGGGCGCCTTTCCTGATCTTCACGAGCATGATTATATGGTGTCGTGGCTGCGCAATCGCGGCAACTGGCCCAAACTGGCTAAAGTGCTGGGGCTGCTGTTTCTCAAACGTATTTCTGGGTCCCACAATGTACCGTCCTGGTGGCGCCCATCTCCTTTTCGGGACGTTCTGTCCGTTCTCTATGAAGGCAGAACAGATGACGTGCGTATAGACACAACATCAGAAAGCGGCTCATTGAGCATGTGGCCGGTCTCGTCTATGCTTTGTCAACCGGTTGATCCGATAGCAGCCCCGGAATTGGAGCGCCTGGTATGGCCGCAAACTCTTTGTATGCCCAACAGGAACGGACAACACAGATTACTGTTTCAACAAACAGAAATAAATATCGAGTCACCCGTCCGATACGACCAGACACAAGGTTTTCTGCCTGACCTTGCCTTCTTGCTGGACAGTTCAGGTAGTATGGGCTACGAGCCATTTGAAGGCACGGGTGAATACAACCTCTTGTTGAGAACCGCTTTTGGTGTCTTTCAATGGCTGAAATCTAAAGGGCTGGCAGCCTTCCTAAAATACGCAGTCCTTAATTTTTCAAGTAAAACAGATTATTCAGGATGGCATAACTGGAACAGAAAAGAAATTTTATATCAGACGCTTTTCAATTACCAGGGCGGCGGGACGGAGTTGGGTTTAAAGCAATTGGAACGTTTGGTTAAGGAAGCAAAGAGACCGTTCATGGCTTTGATGATATCTGATGGTGAACTGGATAATGCAGAACCTGCGGAAAAGTTTGTCCGGAATCATTTCACTCCCCCCCATGGTCTCGTACTTGTTCAAATCGGAAAAATTAGCAGTTTTGCCCGAAACCTCCGATCGAACGGATTCGGAGTGCACGTACTTAATGATTGCTCTGATTTAAGGGACTTGGTACTTGGTGAAATAAATCAACGATATGCCATATAGCCTCAATTGAGCAAAGATAACTGAGGCGTGATTTGATATTTGCAATTCGTTAATAGTTTACTGGTAAGGATGGGCAAATGCTCTCAAGAGGCTCCAGAGTAACCCAGGTATCACCGGCAGCTATATATAAAAAGCTGACAGATAATGCCGACAGATTAATAACGTCCGACAAAAAACGGGCCAACCTGGATATTGTTATAGATTTTCACTGGTTTTTTCTACATTCCTTGTATCATAAAAGAAAGAAGATGTTGAAGAATCCCTTAGGAAACTGGAGGTACAATGCGACGTCAACTGAAAACCTTCTTGAAAAGACTTTGAAAGTCATTCCAGTTGTGGCTTCCGGGAAATTTCCGGTGGTAAAATTTACGAACATTGGCAATGTATTTAGCGGAGAGCGACTGATTGTAATTTACAGCTTTCCGTCTGGACCGGATCCTTATGCGATAAAGGAGATTCTGATGGAAACAATTGGAAATGACATCTCATGGTCGGGGGTTTCAATCTAAATAAGGATTAAATGAACCATTATCAAAGACGGAAACCGTCAGACCTTACAGCAGTCTTGACTATAGACCATCGACACCTGAAACTGTGCAGCTTTTGACGTTTGATCCTTTTTGGCTTAAACCAACAAAAGAGAATATGCTTCAAAATGTAACTTAAATAGTGGAGCGGAAGCAAGGGGCAGGTCATAAAGAACCGTTATAATTTTATTCTTCACATTGTGAAGAGATAAAAAGTTTAAATGGAAATTTTAATTTGCTAATAAAGAGCGGAGCCTCACAAATTCAAATGATTTGGCACAAAACAAAAAATATATATGGCGTGCAGTTTCATCCTGAGTATCCGGTTCGTGGTGATGATAGAGGAAAGATTATATTAAACAATTTTGTTAATCTATCTTTAAGCTGAAAAGCAATGATTATCAATATTTCATGAGGGTTATTATGAAATTCATTAAAACGCTCAGTACACCGTATTTTTTCACATTTTTATGCGTAGTCACCCTGACCTGCAACGCCATCGCACAAGATGACCTTTACCAGGAATTGGCATCGCAGCTTCAGCAAGGTAAGCCGATTGTGATCACTTCTTACATCGGCCTCTGGTATGACCGTCAGGATGAACCGGAGCGAAATTTGTACTGGGGAAAAATGGCAGGGCATTACTTCCTGTTCAGTAAGAGCAAATCGATACAACACCTGCCCCACCTTTACCGAAACAATAAAGCATTAGAGAAAGGAGCCACAAACATTAGCAGCGCCATAGTGCATCATCTCCATAACTACCAGTGGGATGAAGTATATTTTAAAAAAAATGATGCCGACCCCAAGCGCATCGCAGTTTTCAAATTGACGGTCGAACCTAATGAATTCTGGCTCAGCAAAGGCATAGAGAACGCCTTTCCCATGTACAATGTGATGCTTGCCTACTCTGACATGGAAAAGTGCATGAACGATATGGTTCATCATCTGAAACAGGAGAAGGCGCCCATTTTAAAATGGGATCAAGGCGAAATCGACCTGGGTAAGGAAAGCCAGGTCATGGGTTACATTGGCCACAATATCTATTATGGCGGAACCTGCACAGTTGATAATCTGGAATCACTCCCTTATATATCCAATGAAAAAAAAGGAGTGTTCTTTCTTGGCTGCCAATCTTCCAGGTGGTGTACCGAAAAGTTCACCACTCCCCAAGTCACAAACCTCCTTTTCTGCAAAACCAATATGGCGCCGGAAGGATATATTATGCTGGCCCTTTTGGATGGGATATCAAGAGGGATCTCGGGCGACAAGCTTGTTACACTGAGTGATCGGGTCTACGGCATAGCTCAGGGCCAGGGACCCGACATAAGGCTGTTCAACAATGACACTCTGGAAACGCAGAACGCACCCACATCCCACGCCCCCTCGCCTGCGCCTGATTTTCCGGTTAGCAGCCCTGTTGAAGTTGCGAAATCACAGAACGTTGCAAAGCTAAGAGAAGCTTATCCCGCGACAAAAGAGGAAGTGAAGGCCAAACAGGATGAGTTCAGGGCGCGAAAAGAGACTGCTAGTTCTGATGAAGAAAAGGCTCGAATCATGCAGGAAGGCCGCAATTACTTATTCGAGATCCTGACTGATAGGATTTTTCCAGCCTGGTGTGGTACCCCTTGGGATTATAATGGAACAACCAGAGAGCCGGGAAAAGGTCAAATAGCTTGCGGAACTTTTGTTATCTACGCTCTGCAGGATGCAGGCTTCAAAATCCCTTCCAAGATGGCGAGGCAGCCTTCTGAAAACATCATCAAAAACCTCACAGATTCCTCTCACGTAAAAAGGTTTTCGAACTCCGCCCCAATGGAAAGGGTGTTGAGGTGGATCCTTTTACAAGGTGAAGGCCTTTTCATAGTTGGGCTGGATGAACATGTGGGATTTATAATTAACAAGAACGGTAAAACAACCTTTTGCCATTCCAACTATAAGGACCCTCCCCTGATGGTTGTGAATCAGGATGCCATGGAAAAAAGCCCGCTCACTGATTCAAAGTACAGGGTATTGGGGAAAATCCTCGACGACGAAATGATGATCAAATGGCTGGAAGGAGAACCGTTTCCACTAACCTATGACTATTTCAGAAGGGCTAATTGATGAAACGCACACGCCCCATTGACCTGCCCCCACTTTTTGTACCACATTTTAAGTTAGAATTTGAATGATATTTTTATGTGAAAACGATAACCAAAAAGGATAGGAAGGCAAGGATGATCAGTATAGATACAAGAAATATGCCATATACCAGTGCGAATTTGAAATAGATTCACATTTAAAACGTCATAAATGTTTTAAAAGTTCCTAAAGTTGAGAAAGTATAAAAATTGTCAATGATACTGGATACGAACATTGGAAACGATCCCGATGATCTTCCTGCTTTGACCATGATGTTCGATCGCCCGGAAATAGACCTGCGCGCAGTGGTAACTACCGGAAAGGATCCTCTTTCAAGAGCATCCTTTGTCAGGCATTTGTAAGGACTGAGTATAAATGAGAAAACACAATATAATATCACCCCTTTATCATGGGACCAGGGCCTCAAATGTCCATGCAATAGCTGTTCAAGGCTTCCGGATTGGGAGAATTACATGGGGAAGGGAACGAGGGCGTGGATTGTATCTCACCACCCTTTCTGGTGCTGTCATCTATGGGGATTATTTAGTGAAGTGTGAATTAATCCCGGGCACACAAATTTTGTGGCATAGTGAGCCTGATCCCAAGGTTATTAAATTCCTAATCCGCGAGTTCGGCAGAGGAATACTTTCCCCAGACTTCTGGAAGGCGCTCCCTACAAACAAACAGCTTAAGAAACGAGAGGTGGCCGAGCTGTTCCACTATATGATCCGTGAAACCTACCTCAAAACATGGCGAAATAGGATGAAAAGATCGGATTTGTTCAGTAGAAATTTTTCAAGAATCTACAGCCAGTTAAAACTTCACGGTTTTGATGGCATTTGTATCGACTGGCCTGAAGGTGGTCCTGAGCTGGTTTTGTTCAACCCTTCACAAGTTAAGGCTCTGTCTTTTCATACATGGTCTTTACGTCCAACAACCGATACAGATCAATTCTGGGATTCTCCATATGACGATGCAATCATTCTTTCGAAACCAATCGGGTTGAAGAGTCTCAAGGAGATTCAAGATAAAGGCCGGGAAGAAGATCGCCTGGATGAGGAGGAGATAGGCGAGATTTGAGAATAATAGAAGCCGAACCAGATGATAGCCTATCGCACCGGTATTGCGTTGCGCGCCATATCGGGTTCACCTTACCTTTTGTTCTCTGCTTCTATTTGGAAGCATTCTTCCTCATGCTTTTTCCCCAATAAAAAGAGGCGCCTTGTTCATATTTTAATGTTGACTGGTTTTTATCAGCAATAGCCATTAAGGCCAGGAGACGCTTAAGTGCCCTGCTGCGAAAAGTCCGTTCACTATTTATACAACCTGTAATATTTGAATGATTTGGGCCACTTCTCTCGCGGCTTGAATGCAATCGCGACTTCACGATTGTCTAACGCGGACTCCGTCATGACCACATGATCAGGACATTCCTTGGCCTTTTCGAACTCCTTATCATTGACACGGCAAATCACTTTGTAGAACGGCCCGGATAACCACTGGTCAACCTCTGGTGTATCTTTGAACTTGAGGTAAGCAGCAAGAACTGCATGGGCAGCAGAAAGCACTGCATTCCCGGTGGAAACATCATCTTTGATCAGGATGTACATTTTCATGTATCGGCCACTGTCACATCTAACATTAGTTCTGTTTCTCAAAGTACGCTAGCCGTGTCAAATCGGAAAAGTAATTCATAAATGTCCAACTTTAATGTACACTTTCATCTTACTTTTTTGATGAAGGAATATAAATTATACCGCAGTTAACACTTTTTTTTTACCATGGCGTTGTGTTACAATTATGGAGTTAAATTCAGGACGGAAAAACTATGGAGCAATTACAATTATAGTGTTAATTGTAATAAGTTTATAAAGCTTATCAATATCTTTGTTGTGCATGCTTATGCACCCCCATGTAAGATTTGATCCATCGAAAACCCAGTCATTCTTATCCCATCCATGGATACCTATTCCCCCGCCTAAACGCGTGCTCTCAAAAGATTTACCTCGAATATTAGCTTTAATGATCGCATCTCTTTCCTTCTTTGAAATCATCTCCCGGTTAAAGCCGTTAATAGCATCAAATTTATTAGGATAATTTATGCGCATCCAGGCTGGACCATAGTATTGGCCATAATCTCCGCCAAATGGCCCCCGGCTTTTCTGAATAATTCTATATTCCCCCTCTGGCAAACGATTGTCTCCTTCTTCTATTTTATGTCCAATTGGATTTTGGCTAAGAGCTATTGGATATTCTTTCTTCAATTGGCCAAAACTATATAATCGCATCCGGTATTTGTGTTTAATTGCTATCAATATTTTTTCCTCAGTCACAGGAACTATCAATCGACGATGTGTTTTTATAAAGTTCGACGGCTCTTCATAGTTTTCCTTTATCCATTTCATATCTTTTCCATTTGAACTCGGCCAATAATCGGCAGGGTAACCCTTCATAGTTTTTTTTCTAATTTCAAAATGTAAGTGGGCGGGGTATAATTTGTCTGGATCTTGGCCGATGGCACCAATTTTTTCCCTACGTTTGACTATTTGTCCAGGCTCTATGGATAATTTGTTTAAATGTGAATATTGTGAAAAAATTGTCCTTAGTTTACCATTTTCCATAAAACAGTGTTTTATTAATATAACGTTTCCCCAGGGCGAAGGACGTTTATCCGCAAAAATCACATGTCCTTCTGCTATAGAAAAAACAGGTTGTCCTAAGTCCGTATTTCCGCCGCCTTTACCGTTCCAGTCTTCTCCGGTATGTATCCATTTGTGTTGTGTATATAATTCACCGAGCATAGTGGCAACATACCATCCCTCGTGTGTTTTTCCGCTTAATTTTGAAACATACCTACCTTTTCCATCCTTGCTACCTACCGGAAAATCAAATCCGCTAGCCATGGTTACATCCATGAAAGGTTCAAATTCTATTCTTTCTACTATCGGCTTCTTAACGTTTTCTTTTACGTTCTGGTTGTCGGTAACATCACTGCACGAAATTATTAGTATTAGCAGTAGGAACGGAATCGAAAGGTGCAAGAATTGACTACGGTTGTCAGACAATTTCATGGCTAATTTTATCCTCCGCAAAAGTTATTTTATTACAGATAGCGCCTTAAGGTTTGGTGTCTATGTAAACGCTATTATAGTGATTTTTTGAAATACTTAACACACAAAGCTGGCGGTGGACCCCAAAGGTTGGACAACCTGAGGGGTGAGTTAAGCTATTCGCCAGAAGTTTAAAAAAGTAAAACAGGCATCAGGCGGCCTGGGCGAACGGATGAGGTAAATTGTAATAAACCTCATCCGGCGTTCTGTCGTCAAGGGCTGAATGGCCCCTGTCATAGTTATAGCCACTTATCCATTCGGAAAGGCCGCGTCGCAGGGCCAAACCGCTGTCAAAAGAGTGCAGGTAAAGGTACTGATACTTGATGGTCCACCATAACCGCTC
Source organism: Thermodesulfobacteriota bacterium (assembly GCA_042573625.1). Classification (GTDB taxonomy): domain Bacteria; phylum Desulfobacterota; class Desulfobacteria; order Desulfobacterales; family UBA11574; genus JBHPCZ01. The sequence continues at coordinate 17,924 of JBHPCZ010000030.1, read as the reverse complement.
GATGATAATGTTGTCTTGGCAGCGGCCGCGACCATCCATGCTGATTCTAACTCCGTGTTCTTTGAGAGTCTCGGTAAAATCCTTACTGGTAAACTGGCCACCCTGATCGGTATTGAAAATGTCAGGTCGTCCATACCGGCTCAGGGCTTCTTGAAGCGCTTCGACACAAAAGTTCGTCTCCATGGTATTGGACACCCGCCACGACAAGATTTTGCGGCTGTACCAGTCCATGACGACGACAAGGTACATAAAACTGCGGTTCATGGGAATATAGGTTATATCCGCCGCCCAGACCTGATTGGACTGCTCAATGTCCAGATCCCTCAACAGATAGGGATAGACTTTATGGCCAGGATGGCGGCGGGTGGTGCGCGGTTTGGGGTAGACCGCCTCAATGCCCATCAGCCTCATCAGGCGCTGAATACGTTTGCGATTGCCCCTGATACCCTGGCGTCCAAGCTGGCGCCTTATCGACCGGCTGCCACGACTTGGATCATCTGTGTATAGCTCATCGATTTTTCGCATTAGATTCAGGTCCTCTGGCTTCATGGGCTTTGGCTTATAGTAGTACGATGAACGGCTGATACTCAGGATCTCACATTGGCGACGTATGCTCAGCTCCTTGCAAAAAGGGTCAATCAGTCGGGAACGCTGCTTTCTGGTCAGGATCCGAGCTTGCGTGATAAAAAATCGTTTTCGACCTTAAGTTTGCCGATCTGTCGATATAGCTCATCGGTCTGCGTCTGAGCCTGTTTTCTTGAATTGTGGTTCTTATCGAATATGTCGGCAGCGCCTTCGAGCATTTGCCGCTTCCAGGCCGAGACCATTGTGGGATGGACACCAAAACGGCTGGCAATCTGGGCGATGGTCTCATCATTTTGAATCGCCGCCAGGGCAACCTTGGCTTTAAACTGCGGACTGTGTCGTTTTCTCATTTTACCCATAGTCAGTTCCTCCTTTTAGGAGTCTGACATATAGCTTAACACCTTGTCCAGTTTTTGGGGTCCACCGCCGCTCTGTCCAACCGCCTAACATCTATAATATTTAATCTGGTATATCCATCACAACCGATAAAAATAATACACACCGGGTTAACAGACAGACGAATCGAATTGTTTGAAGTCTGTTACCTACCTCGCCAAGATTCCAAGCAGGCAATGAATATAACATGCAAAGTCGCCGATCGTCTTCCTGTCATCACCAAGCCTGCTTCGCCAGCTGTTGTCTTCTCCAACCTTGTACATATTGCGGCTCAGGATGTTGCATGCTTCGATGAATACCGTGTGCGCTCTTGTTCGCGCTTCATCCATTTCCCGGCGTTCCAGCGAACTCACCATCATATAATCTACACGAATTCGAGAATATCGTATGGCCGATCTGGCAAGTTCGTCAAACAAAGAATCATGCTTTGTGGATTTCATCTGGTTGTAGATATCACATGCGTCTTCAAGCGTCATTTATTTCTCATCCGGCCAATCAAACTTAACAGCGGTAACCGTTTACACAATCTCGTTTTTAGGGCGAAATTCCATTCAAACATGATTCCTCAAAACACTTTACACATACATCATTGAATTCTACAGAAATCTGATGCCCTTCGCCAATCAAATCAACGAACGGGACCACGTTTCCCCTCCTTGTTCTCAGCCTTGCCCGGCATTTTCTGCAGACGAGCGCCTCTGTGTAGAATTTTCCCATGTTTTCGGTGTCGAAATATACTATTCGATTTTCCGGCCCAGGCTTTCCTGATTCAACCGCCCTGGCAATATGACGGCATACTAATCTGCTTTTCTGATAACCGTGTTTAGCGCATTTAACTGGCATTGTGTTTACCCTAACTTTCTTTTGTTCACTTTTCCCCCTGATTTAATCTACCGCAAATGATTTGTCAGTTCTATAATCATATAATGACGTTACAAGATCGAATCTATTTCATTCCTTTTAAAAAAAATCTTAACCATGCTCACACTCTAAATTTCCCTCATCCTCATAAACTATCAATTCCCCGAGCAAAATAAAGTGCAACAAAATTAATTATTGCCCGTCACATATAATTAACGGCGGATAGAATCATCTTTTTTAAAACCCGGCAGCAGCAAACATTTTGTGAAAAACATTTTGAAGCTGAGATGAGGTTATATCATAGCTGAGATTAAATCGTTTAGCAGTTCACGAAAATTAAAAGCTGTTTCAAACTAAAAGGAAACCGACATGGAATCCAAATCTGACAGTATTGAGGAAGAATTCAATGAATTAAATTTCCAGAAAGTACTCATCAAAAAGGTTTTTTCCACAAAACATGACAGCCAGCAGGTATTGATGAAGGGCGTAAAAAAGTGCATAGATCGAGCTTTGCTTTTTGAAGTTTGTTCAAGACGACATTCAAATTGGGAAACGATCACTATTTGTGGTTCTTTAGATTTCAACGATGTAAAAAATAAAGAACATATGATTCCAATCATTATTTTTTTATCAAAACACCTGATCCAGTTTTATAGAGGGATACAGGAAATTCTTTATCGTCAAAATGTAGTTTCATCGTTTCACGAAGACGGCTTCCTGAATTTAGGAAACGGCAGGTGGCTTCATGCCGGAGCCGGCCTGGCGATGTATCACACCAATGAATATCTTTTTGATTTCGACAATGACCCAGGCGAGGGGAATAGGCAAAAAGCAAATGCTTTGATAATGGACGAGGTTAAAATGTGTTTCAAATCTCTTTTCGCTGCCTGCTGTGTTTATGAAAAATTAATCAGAGGAGAATTGACTTTTAATCCATTAGAATCAAACAACTTATCTTCTATGAATTTGGATGAGATCGATCCCGAAGTTCATCATTTTATGGACAAGAAGGCGACCGGTGATGTTGTTTATCATTTGCAGCAAGCACACCGGCACATGCAACTGGGCGATGCTGCATTGCTTAGAGGTGGAGCTACATTTCATTAATGAACGGAGCAAAAAACATGGTTGAGATAATTTCAATGGCAGCATTTAAAAAATTGAGAGTTGTGGAGAGACGAATACGGTGGTCCAACAACCGAAATGATCTACTTTTAAGCCTTGTTCGAAATTTTACCTCGTCTTCAAGATCCCAATGGTTATCTATTTATGTTTTCGACAGCATCAACAATGACCTTGTTTCCATATTCAACACTTATAACGTGGAACGCCGTATATCCTTGAGTTTCAAAAGGCTGTGTTGTTACGCATTTCTCAACAAAAAAACCATGAGGGGTAAAAACGCCTATGATGAAGAGGAGCTTAGTTCGATTGTTCCCGAGTTGAAATTATACAAGCCCCGGGGAAAAACCGCCCTTACCAGTCCGATCTTTTCGAAAAACCAGGTACTGGGCGTGGTCGAGGCAATCTTCCCTGAAGACAGCGCCTTCTCCTGGGAAAATGAGCAGATAATGAAAGGGCTGGCCAAGATGCTTCGATCTTATTTAATTCATCAAGACAACATCTTTTTTGCTTACAACAAAACGAAAAATATCGCTGTCAATATGCTGCTGACCCCAAAACAACAAACATTGGCGGTTAAACTGGCGCTCAAGCTGAAAAAACCCATCGAAACGATCTTAATGAATGAGTTTAAAATTGAGAAAAAAGACGTGGGTGAATCTTTGAGCCGTTTTTACGGTTTTCCCTATGCAGAGATCAATCAGCACACACTGGTATCAGGCAAACTCTTTATGGGACTGAAGCCTTCAGTCATGCGAGAAAATGTCTTTATGCCGATTCGATTTGTTAAAAATGAAATCCTGCTGGCCGTCGACAACCCTTTTGATCTTCAGAAGATTCAACTCATCCGGTCCCTTTTTAAAGGATACCGCTTGAAGTTCGTTGTGGCTTTGCAGCAGGACATATTAAGCTATTTAGGCCATTTCGACCAGAGGGATAAATTCAACGAAGACAAAAATACTGATGATTTGATTAACATGGATGACATTCTCAAATTATTGGAAGAGGAGATTGAAGAAGAATAGCATCTCAGTTGCGAGGGGAATGACAATAAAAGGAGGGTGAGTGGAAACAAAAGGCAAAATAAAATTAATCTCTAGCACGCTGGCCCTGGTATGCAGTCTGCTGTTATTTTTTGGTGAAGCAATGGCTGTTTGTCGTCCCGGTCCGGCCCTTTCGTTGTCGCCGATAGAGCAATATTATTTTGATAAAAACAGGGCACGAGAAACCAGCAGACTGTTTGATCTTGCGCAAGGCTTTTACAAAAAAAAAGAATATGAACAAGCCATAGAACACTTTGAAAAGTGTTTGCATTTAAGCCCGGATTACGCTTGTGCCAACAATGGACTGGCGTGGATTTTACTGACCTGTGAAGATCATAAATACAGAAATCTGGAAAAAGCGCTCAAACATGCGGAAAAAGCGGTTACAGGAGGCGGGCTCGGATGCGGCGCCTGCTGGGACACCCTGGGCTTGGCCAATTATCTTTCCGGTCACATTCAGAAAGCACATATCTGCTACTTGAAATCAATGACCTTGTTGGGGAACTCGAACAAAGAAGCCACACAGAACTATATTGATTTTCTAACCAAGGAAAAACCGGCCCGCGGCCCGGAGGCGATCAATCTGGTTCAGTCATTGACAACAAAAACCAATGTTCCGGAACTTCACAAGAAGGCCAACCGCTTATTGTTTAAAGAAAAAAGACCGTTGGATGCTATTGATGTCTTCACCGTAGAGCTGCTCATCTCCCCTGATCATCCGCAGGCGAGCATTATTCATTTCAGCCGTGCGCAGGCCTGGTTTAAACTGAGAGCGGACAATACGGCTCTCTCCGACACAGAAAAAGCGATTGAAAAGTCACCCGGATTTGCAGACGCATATGAATTGAGGGGGCGGATTTTTGCCATAAACGGCATGAGAGAAAGAGCGCTGGAATATTATGACAAAGCGGTGGTGCTCTCACCGGACAACGGGACTTTTTGGAATAACCGTGGCCTAACTCACCTTATGATGCGAAACTACAGAGAGGCAGTGGCGGATTTTAACAAAGCCATCCTTATCTCTCCGTCCCACCCGGATCAATTTTACAACCGGGCTCTCGCATACAAGGGGCTGAAAAATTATGAATCAGCCATCGATGATCTGAAAAAGGTTCTCAATATTGATCCAAGCCACAAAAGAGCGCAATTAACGCTCAAATATCTTATTATTCAAGTTTCGCACCCATAACGGGCACTTAAAGCGTTAAAATACTTCTTTTATTACTACTTTTTAATAGAAAAGGGCTCACTTTTGTGATATATATGTAATTGGTATAATTAACAAAAAACACAAAAGGAGCCCAATTACATGTTTAGCACAAAGTGCAAAAAGTTCAAAGGAGAAATTGAAAATTACCTGCGAAACAGCCAAAATCAATTTGAATGTAAGATTGACCGATTGTTTTTATCATTAAAGGTCAAAACTTGGCTGTGTCGAACCAATATTATTAAAAAAGATGGATATCCGGCATCTCATTTGTTGTTCATCTTGTTCATGCTTCCGCTGCTTAAGCTTAACAATATCAACTGCTTTTGCCGTAAGGGCTGGCAGCAATGGTCACACAGCGGCAAAGATGCCTTTTACCGGTTCAAGCAAAGCGCCTTTCGGTGGCGCAGTTTCGTTTATAAATTTTTGGTCCAAACTGTTTAAAAAGCATAACGCTGTAAAAGGCCCAAAGTTCTTTGTTATCGATGATACGGTTTTGCCCAAGCGCGGCAAACATATTGAAAACGTCAGTTTTGTTTACGATCATTGCCTCGGCCGATCGGTTTTGGGCTACTGTCTGGTCAAGCTGGGATTGCTTTCGCAAAATGGTTACTATCCGCTGGATTTCAGTTTCTGGTTTAGTTCCACACGGCATGCAAAGAGCCCGGCGACTGTGGTCGGTGATCCCCGCAGTATCAGTGGTCAACGCAGCTTTGAGGCTGCAAACTCAACCAAGCTGGAACTGGCTCTGCAAATGCTTAAACGAGCCATTGCATACGGTTTTAACGCCGATTATGTGTTGTTCGACAGTTGGTATGCTTGGCCCTCTCTGATCAGCGCCATTCGCGATATCAAAAAAGGGCCGCATGTCATATGCCGTTTAAAAGATAGCAAGACGCAATTTGTATACCAAGACAAAAAATATCGACTGTCAGCATTGTACCAAAAAGTCAAAGGCCAGCTTCGCAAAAGCAAATGCATCGGGCTTTTGATCAAGCGTGTGACGGTCAAAATGCCAAACGATGATAAACCTGTGGTTATTATATTTGCCAAAGGCTACAGTGAGCCGGAAACGGAATCAATCAAAGGCAAAAAGCAAAAATCACAACCGAAATGGGTGGCCTTTTTATCGACTGATGGCCGACTGCAAGCGGCCACAATTATCAAGCATTACACCAAACGTTGGTCCACTGAAGTTTGCTTTAAAGAGTGCAAACAGCTAATGGGCCTTGGCAAAGATCATAGCCAGAACTTCGATGCTCAAGTGTTTGCCGCAACGATCAGTTTTTTGCGTTATGCGGTATTAAGTTATCTGAACGAGGTGGAAAACACGGGCTCGAAAGGCATATTGTTCGAGCATCTGGCAGACGAAGCTGCCCAGATAACTTACGTTCAAAGACTATGGCAGTTTTTTCGCTCCTTGTTTGCTAATAGTTTTTCAAAGATCTTTGAGTTGTTTGAAATAGAAGAAGAATTTCAGCCCTATTTTTATGCCCTAGAGCAGGCTGTCGTTGACTTTATGCCCGCTTTGGGGTGCGAAACTTGAGTTATTAAAAAACCCCAGTTACAAAATAAGATGTAAAGCGTGAAAAATGCTCATGGTTGAGAAATGGATAGAGGCAAAAATAAAACTATAGACCTGATCACAAAGCAGGGAGATCTCCTCATCCAAAAAAAGGAAATAAAATGGGGTCATGCCCTTTATGACATAAAAGATGAATGGGCGTTCTATAAGAGCAAATTTCTTCAGGGGAAAGCAAAACGGAAAGTACTGGAAAGTTTTATCAAAAAGTTAGAGGCGATGACAAAGGATGAATACTGGGTTTTCTTTGAATGTGCAATTCATTATGGTGCTGTGTTTACCTCTTTTACAATCGCTCCTGACGGTGAAATAAAATCTCGATAGGCCTTTAAAATGAAAACGAGTGTTCCGAATATTTTACATTTTTCCGTTAAGAAAAACACCATGACGGCAGAAGATCATCAGCTTTTTGATGCTGTGATGAAAAGGTTAGAAGCCATCGTTCTTGGCCTGGTCAATATTTCAGCCAAGCGTGATACGCCCCTTGAGATCAGAATTCATCCGGAAACAAAGAAAAGGCTGAAAGATTTGCTGGTTTATCACACCTTGGATTATGCGTTACAACTTCACAATAAGTGTACAGACGAACTCATGCAATCAAGACCCCATGACAATCCTGAAGACATTTCTATGGATGTGTACCCTATTCTGGGAAATACGATTCAGATCGTTTTTGAGTATATAAACGGATTTATCAGCAGAGATGAGTTTGTTGAATTTGATGAATTGTTAAGGTCTGAGGCTGAGGGTTTCATCAACAAAAGAAAAACGCCCTGGAAGGATTCTCCGATCGAGGCATTTTATACGCCTTCCAGCTACAGTTCGCGACAAAAAAATCCAATAGCATCAATGGGCGTGTTTCTTGATTGGAGTGAGGTTAAAGAAAAATACAGCTTCTTTATGAAAATGAAAGCGAAATATAGAAAAGATGAGTAGTTGCGACAAGATTTCGGGATGCTTGATAGGCGTAATGGTTGGGAATGCTTTAGACAAACCGCTTGAATATAGGAAACTCATGGATTTAACAAAATTATTATCGTGAATAAAATGAAAATATGCGCAGTTTCAGATTATCATTATAACAACAAAAGAGAAAATATTATTTTATCAGATATTTATCAAATTAACGATATTAATCCTGACGTCTTCATCTACGGCGGAGACCTGGCCCAGAGGGCTAATATGGATATGAGAAAGTGCTTGAAAGTTTTAAATAAAATAAAAGCAAAGCACAAACTTTTTGTCTGTGGAAACCATGATATCTATACAGGTAAAGACAACATCAATAGAGATGGCAGCGATATATTAATCGAAAGATTGTTGAACCTTGAAGGAAGTAACAATTCATCATTGCTGCAATATCAGAAGCACCTTGGTGATTTGGTTCGTAGCTGTGGATTTCATTACTTAGATAGCGGTCCAAAAATTATAAATGGCGTCGGCTTTGTCGGAAATATGGGTTGGTATGATTTCTCAATGAAACCTGAAACAATTAAAGACGGCGTATTTTTCAAACAGAATGATTTACAAAAAAGATTCTCATGGCAGGAATTCACTAAAACACAATTGGATAAAAAATATGCTATTATGGTAGAGGTGAATTTATCTAAAACGGAAATAGCACAAAGGAAGATCAAACTTTTTTCAGATAAACACAATTTGCATTTTATCGGCAATATAAATTTGCGCAATATAGTTCTGGAAACCTCTGGCGATTTTGGAAAAGAGTATTTTAGCTCTTTAGTGACGCATACCCCGCTTACATACTCGGATCGAACGAATGTTTTCCTGGGTATGAGTGATGAAAACTTTCTCAGGACAAGAATAAACAAAATAAGATCTAGTTTAGACCTTGTGCACAAACAGTGCGACCTGATCATTTTCGCCAGCCACATGTTGCCCTTCAAAGAAGGTGTGATAATTAATGAGGATGATGTAGGAATGTGTTTCCGGGCTGTTTATAATGGTTCAACCGCGATTGGTGAACTGCTCTTAGAATATGAAAAAGTCAGGTATGCTTTACATGGACATTATATTAACACAGAAGGTGAATACTCGGTCGGTAGTGTAACTTGCATTAATATTCATCATCATGAGGGTAAAAAGCCTGTGGTAATCGATATATAAAGCCTTTTTCGTTTAATTCTGCAAATTGGAGTATTTTAGGGCATGTTTAATTTCGATGAATGGAAAAATATTAACCCGTATATGCCCGATGGTCTTGAAAAGCATGAAGAGGAAATTGTTAAAAAACTATATGCCTCTATATGGTTCAAAGACAAGGTTTGCTTTCAAAATAGAGATAGAAAATCCTGCTTAAAAGAAACTTATATTGGACTTCTAATGAGTAGTAATAAACAACATAAGAGTCTTTGGATACAAACAGTTGAAGACTTTGTTTTATACTTGGATATCGCAGAATGTGACGAGCTATTAAGGCATTTTCAATATTAAAATATTGTTAATGGGTTTGTAAAAATGGACCTTTTAAATAATAGAATTCACGTTAATAGCATTTTTGTCAGAGGAGTAGCTATCCTGGCAATCCTTGTTGCAACACTTTCTGTCTTCCTTAATTTATCCCAAAGCATCCAGTGGCATCAAAGGCCGCTCTCCAATGAAATCTATATATGGAATTACCTCTGGAACGAAAAGGTATCGAACATACTCAAGCAGGCTGCTCCTCAAACATCAAGGTTTTTAGCCCTTTCGGCAGAGGTCCTTTGGAAAACCGGACAGGCATCTGTAAAGCGCGTTCCCATTGACTATAATGCCTTGAAAGCAACTAAGAAACCAGTTGGCCTTTGCCTGCGCATAGAGCAATACGCCGGACCTTTTGAACGCCAGGATGAAGCAACGACTCTATTAATTAGATTGGCGACTTCATTAATAGCAGAAGCAAACACATCCGGTGTAAAACCTGCTGAATTTCAGATTGACTTTGATTGTGCTGAATCCAAGCTGGATGGATACCGGAAATGGATTGAGGTTTTGCGCCCAACAATCCATCCCACTCCACTCACCATTACTGCCCTTCCCTGCTGGATGAAGCATAAAACCTTCATTCCTTTAGCATGCGCCACAGACGGTTATGTTCTTCAAGTGCACTCACTGAGCCAGCAGAACGAACCGAAATCTCCATTCACTCTGTGTGACAAGACTTTAACGCGTCAATGGGTGGAACAGGCTGCCCGAATCGGGGTGCCGTTTCGCGTTGCGCTACCGACATACGGATACCTGTTGACCTTTGATAAAAACGGCCGCTTCATTGGCAGACAAGCTGAATCCCCTTCGCGTGCTTGGATTCCTGGGGCAACCTATCGCACCGTCTTCGCTGATCCATGTGCAATGTCAAGATTGGTGCGAACATGGAAAACTGACCGGCCTGCCTGCATGAAAGGTATAACGTGGTTTCGACTTCCTGTGGAAGGTGACCGTATGAATTGGTCATGGATTACACTCTCCGCCGTCATGGCCGGACAAGTTCCAGACCTGACTGTAGCTGTCAAAGTAGAATACCCGGTTCCAGAGCTGGCCGAAATCATACTGATCAATACTGGGAATACGGATTTGTATCCCGCCGTTAATGTTCAGATAGAGTGGGAACAAGGGAAACGTATTGCTGCTGATGGGCTGCGAGGGTTTGTTCTGACAGCGACGAAACACGCAAATATATGCTTACAACCCGACAAATATCACACACTCGAAAGAATTACACCCGGCGATTCCTGGAAAATCGGCTGGATCCGTTTTGAACAAGAAACAAAGGTGAATTCAATTGTCACTTTTCTTAAAACATAAGATCATCGGTTTTATACTATCTTTAATATTCATAAAGGCTTCCGCGTGGGCCTGTGTCACGAACTATCCAAAACGTCTTATAACCAGTAATGATACAATTGTTCTTGAAGCTCCTGTAGGTATTTTCCAAGAGGAAATCGAACGTGTCCGTCTACCGGACGCATCACCCTTTAAGGCAGTGATCACATTTGCACCTTCTGATATAATTGAGGCTGACGTAATAGAATTATCCGAAGCGTTGAAATCCAAAAATATTGAGAGTTCACAGATAGATCAGATCGTAAGTGAGTATCTTTCATTCCGGAAAACTTTGCTCAAACATGGCATGAGTCTCTCTTCACTGAGGCAAAAAAATGCTAATCAAAAAAATGAAGCCTCCCAAGTGAACCTGCCGGCCATACCAGAAGGATTACCGATAGAATTTTCAGAGTATCTCAAAGGGGCCTTTTTTTATTACCAAGGCCAACCCTTTATGGCAATAAACGCCTGGATGAAAGTACTTGAACGACCAAGGCCCGAAAGGATTTACCGATCTACATGGGCCGCTTTCATGATCGGAAAAGTTCTGCTCAAAGAATATCCGGAAAGCGCAGTTCCGTGGTTTAAACGTGTCCGCCTGCTCGTAAAAAAAGGCTACGCTGACAGCCTGGGGCTGGCTTCTTCCAGCCTGGGATGGGAGGCACGGGCTTTATTGGATCAGAACAAGTGCATCCGAGCTATCAATCTGTACGCCCGTCAGCTTTCAACAGGTGATACCAGTGCTGTTCAGTCTTTGAAAATTACTGCCGACCGTGCCCTTAAAGCAGATCCGGAAGTCCTTAAAGAAATCGCCGGAAACACTTTGGCGCGCAAAGTTCTCACAGCTCTGGTTGTATCTCACCGAAGCACTTTGCCGTTCAACACGGGCCCTTTCCAAAAAACCTCACAAAAATGGCTTTCTGCTGTTGAGGCAGCTGGAGTTTCTCTTGTTCAGGAAGCAGACCGTCTCGCATGGTCAGCATATCAGATTGGAAACTTTGAAGCTGCTCAACGCTGGATAGGGGTTGCACCCAAAAACTCCATTATCACTCGTTTCATCCGAGCCAAGCTGCTTTTGCGAGACGGAAATATAACTGAGGCAATCAGTCATCTTGAATACATCAATAAAAAAGTGCCCCCTGTTCAGGAAGTTAATGAACACTCAAAATGGGATTTTGTTGAAGAATCCAATATTGTCAAAAGGGTTTGTGGTGAACTCGGCGTATTGTATCTTGCCCAAGAGCAGTTTGTTAAATCATACGATGCGTTGCTCAACGGAGGGTTCTGGGAAGATGCCTGCTACGTGGCTGAGCGCATTCTTTCATCAAGCGAGTTGAAAATATATGTTGATCTCAACTGGCCGGGATCCGTGCCTAGAAAAGAAATACAAAGCCCGATCGGTGTTCTAAGTGATAACTACAGCATTAAAGTTCATGAACGAATTCGTCACCTTCTTGCCCGACGGCTTGCCAGAGAGGGACGCTGGGAAGAGGCCCGCACGTATTATCCGTTGAAGTTACAACTCATTTTAGACGAATATATTGCCGAAATGCAAAAAGGATCTGATAAGCAGTTATCAAACCAAGAACGCGCAAAAGCACTGTGGGAAGCAGCTCTCATTGCCCGTTACAAGGGGATGGAAATTCTAGGTACCGAGGTCGAACCGGACTGGTTTGTATATAGAGGTAATTACCAAGGAGAGCCGGCGTCTCTAATTCGCAGCTCTACCGGCTTGGCAAGAATTGTCCAAAGCTCGCCGGATGAAAAGCAACGCCTCAGGCAAAATATAATTCACCCGGACAAGCGATTCCATTACCGCTACATAGCGGCTGAGCACGCCTGGCAGGCGGCCAAGCTTATGTCGAACAAGCCTGATGAAACAGAAAAGATGCTTATGAAAGCGGCCTCGTGGCTGAAAAAAAGAGATCCCAAAGCAGCGGATCGATTCTACAAGGTCTTAAAAATGCGATAACTGCAAAAAACTATTGTCTGGGAACATATTAACTGAAATGCTATTTAATTATTTGAAATCTAAAATAAAAAGAAGAAAGGTTGATTCAAATCTGGATGCAAATCAGCGTATAAGTGCATCATCGTTGTATCGCCTACTGGAAAGAGAAAAGATTGTCCCACATTTAAACTTCAATCGTATTCCTTCTCCGCAGATCAATAAAGATGTTGACTATCTTGATAAATTCAAGGGTGCCTTAATAGGTGTTGGTATTGGAGATGCAATGGGAGCCCCAGTGGAAGGATGGCCACCGGACAGAATCAAAAAACCTGTCAGGGAATACAGGACAAAAAAATACAGTTCAAGGCCTAAGGGAGATATCACTGATGATACGAGATTAACAATGTTTTTAGCTGATTCATATATAGCTTGTGGCAGGCTTTATCTACCAGACCTTGCAAAAAGATTTGTATCAGAAACCGTAAGAGGATCCGGCAGGACATACAAGGCATTTGTGGAAAACTTTTCAAGTAAAAAAATGAGATGGTATGAAACTGGAATAGAATCTCCAACGAATGGTTCGGCGATGAGAGTTTCTCCAGCAGGATTAATGAACATTGACAATTATCACACATTAAAAGCGGAGGCTGCTCTTCAGTGCATGATGACCCATAATGACAGGATGGCGATTGCAAGCTCAATTGTTCAGGGATTGGCTGTTGCTGAGCTAACCCATTTAATTCCTGGCACTATTGAAGATAGAAAGTATGGAATCATAGATGGTCTTGCCATGTCGATTCGGGGAATTGAAGGGGGTAGATATAAAGATAGAAATGGCATTCCGACAAGTCTGTATAAAAGAATTGCCGAAGAGATGAAAGGAATGTTATCAGAAAATCCGCTTAAGGTTCGAGCTGTATGGAATAATCGTTCATATGTTTTAGAATCATTGCCTTTTGCACTCTATAGTTTTTTGCGGACACCGGATAATTTCGAAGAAACACTGTATACAGCTGTAAATGCCGGGCATGATGCTGATACTGTTGCTTCAATGGCATGTGCGCTTAGTGGGGCATACTTAGGTTACAGAAACATTCCTAAAGAACTCGTAGATGGTCTTTTGGTAAGCCATGTGTTGAAAACTCAAGCAAAATCGCTATACGATCTAAAAAAGAATGAGCTGAATAGTGAAGAGGCCAGAAAAACATAGAATCTTAGATTTGGTCGTTAAATTAGGCGACAAGCTGATCAAGGACAAGGAAAAGGAATGGAATATCACCCTTCACTATGTAAAAGATGAGTGGCAGTAATATAAGGGTGCATATTTGAAAGGGAAAGCCGACAGAGAAGTGCTGTTAGAATTTGTTGATAAATTAAAACAGATGACTCGGTCCGACTTTAAATTATTTTTAAACTGTGCCCTATTCCACGATGTTGTATTTGTTTCTGTGATAAAAGATTCCGACGATACGATACGCCTTCGCAAACCCTGATAATTGTTTATGGATAATTTATAAAACAAACATGTATGATTGGTAGGTTATATTGAGTATGTTAAGAATAATGGCATATGGAAAGAAAAGTGGCTTTACAATTGCTGTAGCTCTGAAGCCATATGAAAGAACAGTTATTGATATGGGTTACTCCATAGTAGACAAGATAAAGAAAAACTGTGAAATTGATCTTACAGACATCTACCAAAAGCACTGTGTTGTTCCAATATACGATGGTATTAGAGGTGGCCTAAAAGGAAAAGAAAGAGAAGAACAATTTGATGATCTCGGAAAGAGATTAGATAGCCTTGAAAATCTGTCACGCATGGATATTCTTGGAAGATATGATTTGTATGTAAGACATGAGGCTAGAAGCGTTATATAAAATCTGGAAAGGATGGGACGATGTTTATCAAAATTAAAGAAAGCAGACTTTACAGGCCATGTAATACATTGATTCTAGTGTTTGAAACGCCTGATTTCACGACTTAATGAAGTTCTGTCAGTGTTTAATCATTTACTAGTAGTAAAACAACCGGGGTATCTATATGGCAGTAATCGAAATAAAACTTATCCTTGATGGGAATAAGTTGGTTCAGGCGTTGGAAGAGGAAAGAGAGGATAATATTCGTCCTAGCTTCGATGTTAAACCAGAATGGGAGAAATATACACAGATGTACAGATCAGGAGAGATTGATAAAGATAGATATGCGAAGATTGTGCAGAATATGAAGGGTTTAACAGGAAACGATTTGACAAAGATGTATATCAGATATGTGATGGAGAACAGAGCTGGTGAACCTTTGATCGATTATGCTGCTAATGAGGAAGAGCAATAAATGCTACACTCTTTTCTGTGGGATCAAGATTGGTGCTTTTTAGAAACCTTAGGCATTCTATCCATCTCTCATGAGTAGGTTCTATGTCTTGATTATTGAGTACATCGCTGAACTGTTTATGGATCAGATAGAACAAAGAAATTTAAAGAAAAAAAGTGCGAAGATATTATTATATATAATAGACTATCATGATTATAGGGAAATCAAATATTTAGTATATTCTAAATTCAATAATAATCTAAATTTCCGCGTCACCTTGACATTTGATACTGCAATGAAAACCACTTATCAATGGCCCGAATTTTTTGAGATACCTCAATACCATATCACCAAACGATAACGGCTGTGCTATCTGACATCCCGATCACCGAGTCTGTACCATTTAAATATTCTTTTTCTGTATGGTGATATCTGTAAAAGGAACAAATTGCAGATCAGTATGCATATTGGAAGGGTGAGGGGGTGCCGGGGGAGAGGGAAACCTTTTATTGGATTCTTGATATGAAACCGCTTCGTGGCTCGTATATGTCTCCAGCTTTTTTGAGTTTATCAATGCAAATGGATATCTTGAACTCTTTGATTCCTTTCTTTTTTGTAGCCTCAGCCAACATTCCAATAGGAACATCTTTTTGATTGTTCGCCTCAAACTCTTCTAAAACTTCTTTAATTATATCTTCATCAGATTGAATACCGTCATGCTCGATCCCCATCTGTCCAAACAGTTGTCTTTCTTGTTTTAACTGCATTAATAGATCAGTCATAAGTTTAAAGTCTTGTTCTATTGGATGGGTTCTGTGATGTAGCCTGCAAATGCATTCAAGGAATCTTTTCATAAACATTAATGAACGGTAGCTTGCTTCAGTGTTAATCTGAGTATAGAAATACTGAAGCACCTTTCCAAGAGCAACATAATCTGAATCTCTAAACTTCACATCAATCAGTTGGGCTTTGATTTGATATTTCTTGAGAATCTTGAATGTTTCAGCATCAATTTGAAATTCTTTCTTCTTATCTTTTAATAAGCTGAGGATTAAAGTTTCATCTGTATAATCAAGTTTATTGTTGAAATAAACAATCAAGTCAAACCTGTCCCACAAAGGTCTGAGGATGTTAAAATTTTCATATTCAGTTCTATTGATATCAAACTTGGCAAATGTTGGGTTTACTGTAGCCCATATTGATACGTCGCATGGTAGGTCAACCCTGGTATTAGCTTTATGAATATTGAGTCTCTTTCTTTGCATTATTCCCAAGATGACTTTTTGAATTAGTTTGTCATTGTCACGATTAATCTCATCAAGTGTAACAATCCCCCCAGGATGCATGGGCCTAAAAACTCCACCATCAAGCGAATATTTTCCAGTGAAATGATTCTTTGTAACAGAGCCTAATATTCCGCTCGAGGATGCATCCATACATTCAACAAACGAGCCTCTTAAAGCAACTTGGCAGATCCTATCACAAATGTCAGATTTACCTCTTCCAGGAGCTCCTGCATACAATATATGAAGACTGCCATACATTCCAATGATTGCAACTTTAGTTGGCATATCTACATCATGAAGATCACTGAATAATGCCTTCCTGTGCCATTTGATTGGATCAGATTTGGTTTCCTTAAACTTTTCTTCAACAGATGCTTTGAGAAAGATTTTTGCATAATCGTGTTCAAGCTTTTCAATTCCAAAGCATTCAAGAACTTTTTCCATGTGTATGCTTTTCTTTCCAGTCCTTTTTAAGATGTCAACTTGTCTTGGAATGCAATACACTTTAATCTTTTGGCCTTCTGCAAGCCTTGAGAAGTCGAACAGATCTTCATCTAATAATACGTTGATTTCCTCTGGAACTTCATTTGAATCTAAATTTTCATATAAGTCGCAGATGGTAAGTCTCAGGCTGTCAACAGTTTCTTTGTGTTTTAATTTAAACTTGCCTTTCCTTCCACAGCCACACTGATAGGGTTCTTTGAATTCTTGATCAAGTTGGAGAACTGTAACTACATTGGCACAGCTTGGACATTCAAATCTTGCATACCTGACCTTCAGGGTTGTCTTTGACCTTGACCTTATTTCTCCTGGTACAATCCTTAACTGGTCAATATCCTTTGCTCTAAGATTGGTGATATTTTTCTCGGTGCTTTTGGGCAGATTCTTAAACAATACTCGAAATCCCCTGATATCAATATCATGCTCAATAAACCTGTCTTGTATAAGTTGAATCATATATGATATCATCTCATCAGTGTTATGATCTAATATAAAATCTGTTAAGAAGTAATCAAACCTTGCCATATCTGTCAAATCAGCGATGAAATATTTCTTGCCAACTCTGAGTGATTCAGATATTGTTGATTTAATGTAGTTTTGATTGATGTACCTCTTGAATAAATCAACGAAAGATTCTTCCCTTTCTTCTTCAGCCTTCCTTTTAGCCATCTCATAAAGTTCTTTTTGGAAGGCTTCAATCTTATCAATAACTGTTTTACGTCCTAATTCAGTCAAAGAATACGTATTTAACACTTTAGACTTATCAACCTTGGTCTTTGGATTATCTCCAGATGATAGTCTTCTCATCACGTTAATTAGGTTATGGGCCACCTTTGAAACCCTTGTCGTCATGTCGTCTTGGTCGTTTTTGTCGTACTTGTCGTTAACGACAGAAACGACAGGCACGACGGATACGACGTCACGACACCACTTGCACAACTGTTCTGCCACCTCTTTTCTGGTGTTATTTGGATTGTCAAAAAGAATGAAAAGGACTTTGTCAGTATCACTCAAAGTTTGAAATACTCCAGAGTTACAGGCTAATTCATCGTTTTTTGATTCAGTGATATGAACCGCCTCTATTGTTGTTTGTTACTGGCTCAATCCTTATGACTGTTATTGTCTGGAAACCAATGACAGTGCCTTTTCTTGGTCCCATAGTCATCTCTAAATAATAATTGGCATCATCATAGCCTCTAAGAATTCCATCCTTTCTTTTTACATTATTTTGATCCTTGATAAATATAGCAACTTCTACAT